>JAFGMS010000035.1 GCA_016927375.1 Anaerolineae bacterium | reverse complement strand
TCCTTCAGGTTTGGTTTGATGCATCAACCTTATCCAACGTTTTCCCTCTCTACAAGCCCTTTCTCTTCTAGTGTCGGGTGACTAGTCATTTATCAACACTGTGATTACCGATTAGGTATACGAACATGATTGATGCCGGTTCTAGATATTCGTCCGTAATCGATACCGGATGGTTTGGTTCTTCAACAATCAGGCTAAAAAGCCATACATCATCAGCCATTTGATGCCTGCCTGAGCTGTTCTCTGATCCATACCAGACCATTTTCAAGCCGGAAAGCCATGCTAGGGGTGAGCAGCTCGTCTTCGATCTGAGCGGGGAGCCGCTCGCTATTCTCGACGATGATGCCGAGCGCCTTCTGGTTGTCACCGATACTTAGCGCGGTGCTTAGGTCGGATAGAGCTGTCAGCCAGCTCTCCATTGTATCGGCATCGCTCCGAGAGTCGTTCTGGGCCTGTTGGACAATAACCGACAGGGCTTGAGCGGCATCCAGGGATGTGAGCACGACGCTGCTTTCTGCTGGTGGATGTCCAACCGTCATGGCGCATCGGAAACCTGTGCTGTCGCCGCTGGTTGTCGGACGTGTCGGGTTGCGTGCTGAGCTGGTTAACATGTAGGCTTCGTTACGCCATGACCCGCCGCGTGTGATGCGCTCGGTGCCGGTGAGTGGCCCGGTCGGATCGACTGCCACACCGGTGCGCTTGTAGTAATCCGGGTCGAACCAGTCGGCCACCCACTCCCAGACGTTTCCTGCCATATCTTGAACATCGTAGGCGCTTGCTCCCTCGGGGTGTATTCCCACAGGTGAGGCGGGACGGGAATCCTGGCCGCCAAAGAAGCGTGCCTGCTCTGCAGTTGGATATTCATCACCCCATGGGTACAGACGGGCTGTGTTAGTGGCCGGATCCCAGGCAGCGGCTTTTTCCCATTGTGCCTCAGTCGGCAGACCAATCACCTGGTCTGATGTGCTTGCCAGCCACAGACAGTAAGCTGCGGCCTGTTCGTAAGTAACGAACGTTACAGGATAGTTAGCATAGGCGGGATTGTCAAAGTAAACAGGTTGGGATGGTGCCTGGCATAGCCCTCTTTCAACGCACAAAGCATATTGGGCGTTGGTCACTTCATTGTGATCGATCCAGTAATCGGCGAGCATTACCGGGTGCTGAGGGTGCGCATTGGCATGACGTGCCGGGTCATCGGTTCCCATGAGAAATTGCCCGGCAGGTATGAACTGCATCATTGCACCATCGTGCGCCCGGAAGGCGGCTGTGCCTATCTCTATTGGTGTGACTGCAACGGGGGCTATTGGCGTCTGTGTGGGTGAAATTGGTGTGGGTGTCAACACAGGTGTCTGGCTGGGGGTGAGGGCTAAACTGGCGGCCTCCGCATCAAAGGGGGTGCTGGTAGGCACTGGAGTAGCAGGCTCAGGTGGTTTTGGTAGTGCGGGGAGAGATGGCAGCTTGATTGCGATCACGCCTGCAATCTGCAGCCCCACAACTACCGCTATGAGAATTACCAGGACAATGCCCAGCGTGACGATGGCTTGCCCCCATCGTTTCCAAAAGGCGCGTCGCTTTTCACGCTGGGCCTGCCGTTTCTTGGCCGTCTTTTGGTGTTGGATCTGGCGTTTCTTGGCTTCCTCTTCGCGTCTGATGCGGTTGTGCTCGGCACGCAGGCGGGCTTTTTCTTTGCGTTCTTCTTGCCAGGAGAGACTTCGCTTGACGACCAGCCGCTCGGCTGTTGGGCGGCGAGGTGAAGATAAGGGACCGCCTGTGATCGGTTGTGTTGATTCGACGCCGGGCTTTGGCGCTTTACGACGTCTTGGCTTGTCCACTTGTGGAACAGGATTGGCGTATGCCCATTCAAGCTGGGCGGCCATCTGCATGGTGTTCTTGAAGCGATCCTTGGGCGATACTGATAAAGCCTTGATGACAACTTCGGCAACGGTGACTGGGATGTCAGGGTTGAGTAGCCGCGGATCGGGGGCTGTGCCCGTCAGTATGCGCAAGACATCGTCTACATCAGACCCAACCTCGTAGGGCAGTTCCCCCGTGATAATCTGGTAGAGGATAACTCCCAGCGAGTAAATATCACTGGCATGTGTTGCAGAGAGAAAATCCTCCAAGACTTCTGGGGCCATGTAATCTGCCGCGCCAAAGTATGCGCCGCCGGTGTGGTCGGCTGCATCTCGGCTAAGAAGTGTTGCCAAGCCAAAGTCGGTGACAATGGCCTGTCCGCTGCGGGTGATAATGATGTGGCTTGGGGTTAGATCGCGATGGGTCACTCCTTGGCGATGGGCGTAGTCAAGGGCGGCGGCGACCTGGCGGATCATGAAGGTGATGTCGTCAGGCTCGAGTGTTCGCTCTCCAGCTTCCACCTGTTCCATTATCTTGGACAGGGTCATGCCCTCTGGCGTCTCGCTGACCATGTAGTGACCATCCATTGCCTCGCCAAAATCATATGCAGGGGCGATGTTAGCATGTTTGAGCGCGGCGATGGCTCGACCTTCGCGGCGGAAACGCGCATTCCATACTGTGTTGGCCTCCATGCCCCGCCCGACGACACGGATCAGGACGTGTTTGCCTGTCTCGTGGTGATATCCCCTGTAAACCTCGGCCGGACCTTCAAAACCAATGGCGTCAACAATTTCGTAAGGGCCAAGCAGTTGCCCAAGCAGATCATCAGACACGGATTTCCTCGATATGGAACTAAGAAGCTTGAATGCAAATGGTGTGTATGACTTGTTTGGCAGACTTCTGAGAATGGTGACAAGTATAGTAGGCGATTGGCAGACCCGCCACTCTCTCTCAAGGTTTACAATGTTATGTTTGTTTTAGAATGTATGGAACAGGAACGCTCTCGTGTGAGGGCGCTGGGGCATTGAAAATACATGGGGGTTCAGCTTGGTACACTTCAAGAAGTATATTTGAGCTGAACCCCTCTCATTCAACACATACTCAGGACGTTATAGATTGATAGCAATCTACCCCTTCAAAAAGAGATTCATTTTCGTACCGCACACAGGGCATATGCCCTTGGCTTGCTTGCGGCCCTTTGCGTTGGTGACAACCTGGGCATCCTTCATGACCCGCTTGGCTTTGCACTTGACGCAATATGCTTCGTAATCGGCCATTGTTTTACGTCTCCTCTTGAATGTGTAAGGTTGAATTTGTCTCATCTTAGCCGAAAGTGCGCAAGAGTGCAACCATATCTATGAGGGAATTTTGTACTAGTACACATCGGCGGAAATACTTCCGCATGTCTAGCTGGAGGGCGTAGCCTAAAGTACGTCTCAAGAATTTGCGGAGGGACTTCCGCCAAGCTGTACTAGTACAGTTGGGCATAAGTTCGTCGCCAGATTAAGGCAATCTTCCCAACTGCATAAAGTACTTTGCGCTGTGCCATCTCAGTGTATACGACTTTCCGTCGCAATAGAGACAGTGTTTTGTGCATTCAGTGAGAGATTGGTTCCATTATTTCGGCCGGAGCAGCCTCGATGGCCCCTGCTTTTGCAAGCTTATTCTCGACCAATATCCGGGTTTCCTTTATGCTGTCATCGATGTATGGAAAGGCCAGCCAGGCGTTGCCGACGCCGAAAAGCGCACCGGTTAAGGTTCGCAGAAATGGTGTGCTTTCGCGGGTGAAATTGGCGATCAAGCTGTTGAGTGGTGGAACGGAGAACCACTGACTGACACCATCCAGTCCAATAGGGACGAGGGCTATCAGTAGATAGAGCCAGAAAGGTAAATAAGATACTTTGATCTTTAGCTTTCTCAAAAGGGCAAAAGCCAACCCGTATAGGGTGATTGAGCCGTAGATTGCTACACACCGCTCACATAGGGCAGCTTTCCAGCCCATTTGCGGGCTGCCTCGAAAATCCTGGGCGGCGTAGACCATGACAGAGTTGAGCGTATTCACGTCAACGTTCGCAAATGCGGGTTCTTGCCGTGCGTAGTCTTCAAAGCTGCCACCTGGGACTCCGGCCAGCTCACGTGGATAGGCTGCTTGTTCTCCAAACAAGAACCAGGTGCGAAAAGCCAGCTGATGGCATACAGGTGGGCCGTAAACAGTGTAAATCACGTTGGCAAGACCGGTTTGCCCGTACTGCATCGCTATAGGAGCAAGAAAAGATATACCGACATATAACCCGGAGATGAGGGCAATCACTACTGCCCAATGCCGTGCAAATCCCAGGATTTGCTTGTCGAGAAAGATGACGACATCACGCTGCCATCCGGTGACTGTCTTCTTTTGAGGAGGTGTTAGATCGTCAATTACATGCTGTTCCATACTCATCCTTTGTTGTATAGATGGGTGTTATTCAGTCATTTGGCTTCTCTGCTGTGCCTGCTACCTGTGTTGGCTGCTTGCCTGGTCAGATAGCCGACGTACGCAGGAGCCAGATGTAGGGCACAAGCGAATGATAAAAGCCCTGCTAACAGGGCCAACGGAATGGTGATGTTTTGTGGAATAGCTGTATCTTATTCGCCGGATACCCAATCAGCTTGCTATAGATGCCTTCCGTCTGCACTCTGATCGAGCCGAGCTGCCAATCGGGCCGCTTGCTTCTCGATTTCAAGGCTGTTGCATATCAGGGATAGCAGCAAAAAGGGGATCAAACCGCTCCATAGAACGGCGTTAGCAATTGCAATCCAAATTAGCATAACGGGCCTATTTACAATGACATAGTTGTTTCCTGGATCAGCCGGTGCAGATGTGAACCGATGCCGGTTGCTTATACCCAAAGCAGTCGAATGCCCATATCTGGCGGCTTACAGCAATATCCATATCGATTTTATCTTTATTCCTGCACGATGACCACCGTTGCGATTTTGGCTTCCTGGCGGGTGGTCCAGTGCAATGGCGCATCGTAAACAGTCACCGGATTGACCCAGCGATAGATCCATTTGGCTGCATCATTGGTTACATTGACGCATCCGTGGCTGGCCGGACGGCCATAATTGTTGTGCCAGTATGTACCGTGAATGGCTGCGCCGGTTGGGGTGAAATAAGTGCACCACGGCACCCCAGGCAGGTCGTAATAATTGCTTGGGTTTTCCGGGTCGCCGCCGGTCATGTGGCGGCTGGGTCGTTTGTATACAACCACATGCTTACCCACAGGCGTATTGAACCCAAACTGTTTGCCATCCTCATTGATGTAGGCAGTGCCGCTTGAGATGCGTGTGGAGAAGACAGGTCTATCCTCCTCAAGACAGGTAAGCAGCTGTTTGCTGATGCTAATTTCGATGCGTTTCCGGTCGGGTGATATGTTAGGCGAGATGGGAGCCAGATCATCAGGGTAGATGCGGCTTACACAGCGGGCCTCGATCCACCAGGCGCGGTGATGACCATCGTCCAGCAATCGGTACCAGGCTTGGCCTTCGGGATCCTCAGCGCACTCGGCAACCCAATAGACGGTGCCATAGGCCAACCGGCGGAGTCCGGGGCTGTTGCGCTGCGGCCGCCATTGCAGCAGGAACTCCGGCACTGTGATTTCACCCCAGAAGCCGTCTCCTACCCCTTCCGGCTCATGAAATGTTTCGCGAACCGGGATAACGTAAGAGGAGTGGATGTAACCGTCCCCCACATCGAACCAGACATCGTTGTGTTGAAACCTGCTGACGGGGGCATCGGCGTGAATGGCCCCATAGATAGGTAGTACTTCGCGATGCTTTGTTATTCTTACGATATCATCAGGAGTATCCGGCCTTCTGACGATTCTTTGCAGCAATTCCCACTCAGCCTCGACGCGCCCCAACAACGGTGGGTTGCCGAAAAGGTCGTTATACGCAAGCGGCTCACTGCTTCCGGCAAGTGTAGAGGATAAGCGGGGGCCGGGAAGTGCTGCAAGCGCCATACCACACCATAGACCGGATCTGAGTGCCGCCCGCCTGGATAAGGACACTTTGCTTTCAGGGCTCGACATTGATGATCGTTGCTAACTCTGTTTCTTCGCTGTCTGTCCAACGAATTTCGTCGTCGTGGCTTGCCGGAGGATTCACCCACCGGTAGATCCACTTGGATGCATCGTTGGTGACGTTGACACAGCCGTGGCTGCGCGGGCGTCCGAAGTCATTGTGCCAGTATGTGCCGTGGATGGCTGCGCCTTTGCCGGTAAAAAAGATGCACCAGGGCACACCCGGAAGATCGTAGCGATCGTTGATGATCTCCCCACCCACCATGCGTCGTGAGGGGGTTTTGCGGATAACGATGTGCTCACCATAAGGCGTACGGAATTGGTGTATGGCGCCGGCATTATCGAAGAAGGCAGCACCGGAGGCAATTCGCGTTGAGAAGACGGCCAGATCGCCTTCAAAGCAGGTCAGGAGCTGGTCGCCAATATTGACCTCGACCCGCTTAAGCTCCGGTGGAACCTCCGGCGAGATGGGTGCAAACTCGGCCGGGTTGATGCGTCTCACATGCGTGGCCTGGATCCACCACTGGGAGGCAGGCACCAGATCGTCGATGATGCGATACCAGGCGCGGCCGCCTTCCTCATCGGCCCGGTCGACTACTTTGTAGACCGTTCCATAGGCCAGATCGTAATAGCGGCGGCTGCGGAGCTTCGGAGTCCAGTGCTGCCACGAGGTCGGAACGGTGATCTCGCCCCAAAATCCATCGCCGATGATTTCCTCGGGTTCGTTGAAGTCTTCGTGGACGGGTACGATGTACGAAGAGTGGATGTATCCCTCACCGACGTCATACCAGATGTCGTTGTGCGCCAGCGCTTTGGGGGCTGTGGCGTGAATGGCCTGGTAGATCGGCAGCACCTCGTCGTATTTGACGCTGCGGATGACTTCAGAGCCGTTTTCCGGTGCCTTGGTGATCTTGAGCCGCCAGGTTTCGCTGCGGCCGAGCAAAGGTGGGTAGCCAAGCATCTCGTTGAACGAGACCGTTTCATCGTAGTCCACCCTGACGCGGCCGCCGGGATCATAAGGCTGATCGTCTTGGGCGTGTACACGGGCTTTGGCCTGGAGGGCGATCAAAGATGTGGATGCCAAAACGATCGCTTTGATCGCTTTGCGCCTTGAGAGTATTGTCTCAGGTGGGGGAGTTTGGTTATGTGTATTGTCGGATGTCATGCAATCCTCCACAGGAGCACTGTGTGCAGGTGATGCTTAGGTGACGATCACCGGTGTGCCGGGCTCGCTCGAGCTGCCGATGGCGGTTACGGAGTAGGGGGAGACTGGCTCAACCCATCGCCAGATCCAGCGCGCGACCTCCGGGCTGACGTTCAGACAGCCGTGGCTGCGAGGGCGACCATAGTCGCCATGCCAGTAGGTGCCGTGTATGGCATGCCCGAGTGTGGTGAAGAAAGTGTTAAACGGCACGCCCGGCAGGTCAAAGAAATCGGGATCGCTGAAAGCTTCCTGTTCCGGGTCTGAGTACATGTGGCGTGATATCTGTTTGTAGACGACGGCGTGATCGCCTTTGAGGGTAGAAAAACCGCCCGAACCGGATGAGAGCAGCGAGCTGAAGACCAGGTTGTCGTCCTCGTAGCAGTTTAGCTGCTGGTCGGCAAGCGAGACCTCCATCCGCTTGTTGGCGCCGGGGTTGATCGGTGTGAGCTCCTCCGGGCGGATACGGCGCATATGGCGAGCCAGCACATAGAACGATTTAGCCTTCTTCTTGTCATCGTCGACTTTGTACCATAAAAATCCGGCGTCATCAGGCTTCGCTTCAATCACGCGATGGACGCTGCTGTAGGTGAGGACAATGTTCTCGTCGTGCTCGTTGGCCATGGTAGCGCCGCTCGGTGCATTGCGCGCCGGCGTGAAGGGCACGATCACCTCGGCCCAAAAACCAGGTTCTTCGTCGATCTCAGTATCGATCTCGGTGATCTCCACCGGCATGCGGTAGGGCTTGAGCACCTGCATGGTAGCGGTATACATATACCCTTGCTCGATGCGGTACCAGACATCGTTATGAGGGTTGTTGGCCGGGCCAGGGGCATGGACGATTTCGAGCAAAGGCAGGACGGTGTTGATGGGCAAGAAGCCGGTGACTTTTGCATCGCCTCCCGCAGCTTCTCTGACCGGCGAGCCGTAATCGGTGACTCGGCCCCATAGATCAAGCCTGGCCGGGGCCGGCTGGATGAAGTCCCACTCCGGATCGGCCGGGAAGGTGGATTGAGAAGGCATAATGAGCGATGACGCGCTTGCCGTCTGTTTTTCTATTGTTTTTGGCAGGGCCCAGGCAGCCAGTGCACCACTTGCTGCTGCCAGAAATGCCCGGCGCGAGATTGGTCTTGGTGATTTACTCATGACAAGGTACAGCCTCCCAGATTTTTATTGGTTCAGATTATAGCGTATTCACTTAACATGGGCTGGCAGCTCCTTGAGCGTCAGGCGCCTTTGAATCATCTATCAATGCATAACGTAGAAGGGTGCCAAAAAGAGTCGTGGAATGCTGTCGTGTTAGCGTGGTGGTCCTTGATGTGGTTTTTCTTTGGCGAATGCGGACATTGTCGTCGAAGGATTTGCGAAAGGCCAGATCAGCAGACAAAGCAATATCAGATCGTGACGAACGTGATCTCCCCGGCGTTCGCTCAGGAATCAAACAACTTGTCCACTTGGGAACTGTTAACGAATCCCGGTGGGCAAGTTGTGAATGTCGTGTTTCTGAGTTCTCAGCCTACATATTGGCTTAGTGCTTCGTAGACCATATCGTAGGTGGGATGGCCCAATAGATCGTCGCCCGTCCAATAGGAACGTAGACGGAGTCCGGCTGTTGCTCCTTTTACCGGGAACAGATCGTAGCCGTCTACCCGAATAGTGGGCGATCCGATGAAGTAATTCTGGAGCGCCTGGCGGTCATTCTCGATCAGCCAATATTGAATATCGGCTTCAAGGTTGAGATCGGCCAGTACCTGCTGAACAATCTCTGCGGCAGTCTCCCAGTCGGTACAATCAGCCATGTAGAGGATATCAATCTGTAAAGCCATGTATATACTCCATCGCATACTTATGTGGCAAGAGGGCTGAAAGATCTTGGCTGTATCATCGCCCAAAGAGCCCTTCTTGTCAATATGATGCCCGCTGAGGCTTGAGCACTTGGTTCTATAGAATTTCCTTCTTCTTGCTCCCGTTGTTCCCTAAAGATATAGGCGGGTTTTTGCTTTTCCCCAACCCCTAGATCCCGCTCTCTGCTACTCCCCGGTTTTTAGCCGCCACTCTGTCCCATCGTGGAAGAATGCCAGGACTTCCAGCTTGGGCCAGATGCGAATGGCCTGCACGGTGGCTTGATTGCCGAGAATGTCGATGTGCTGGGCTTCGTATCCTTCTGAAGCCGCTGCGCGGGCAATAGACAGGTAATCGCTGACGGGAACGGCGGCGAAGTTATGATCGTCCAGGACTTGGTTGATCGCCTGCAGCACAGCCTCGCAGCTGGTATAGTTGCCCTGGCGAAGATGATGCCCGGCCTGCGCCAGCATAGCTTCGAGAGCGATATTTTCCGGCGCAGTGGGCTCGCGGACGAATTCGGCGATCAGATCCCGCTCGGTGGCTTCATCTGCGGCAGGCAGTGCCTCCTGGTAGGGCGCATAGGCGGCCTGATAGCGGCGCACGGTACTGAAGAGCTCAACTGTCAGGCGCAGATCTTCTACCTGCTCGCCGGGGTTTTGCTGCCCCAGCCATGCCTTGTATTCGGCCTCGATTTCATTTAGCCCCTTGCCATAGGTCAGCTCAAGCGCCTGATCGAGCCACTCGGCTTCCTGCGTTTCCAGCTCGGTGGTGCTGTAAAGTGTCAGGAAGGTGTTCCAGTCGTAGGTCTCTATCAGGTAGCTGACCAGACCGGCAGCTTCCAGATAGGCGATCTCGTGCTGGTGAGAGTAGAAATCCGTGGCCAGATCGGCCAGGGGGATGTATGCATCGAGTGCCAATAACGCGGCAGCACGCTCGGGGATGGGTTCCGGTTTGTAGTGACCCTCGGCAGCATAAACGGCCACCCCTTCCACAAGAATGATGGGGGTCTGGTGCTGCAGCGGGCGCATGGCATAGTGGGTGCCTTCGTGGCGAATGATGTTGTCGATGTCGAGGCCTACATAATCACGGTCAACATAGCTGATCACCACGTCGTTTCTGACAAAAGCTCCATGTCCCCAGATGTTGTCGATCAGCGTGATCGGGATGGGCTTGCCTGACACCGGGAACCCGAGCTTCTCCTCCACCGCTGCGATGCTGCTGGTGATCTCTCCAGCCAATATGTTGATGTCCCGGCCGGCGGCGGTTTGGGTGATGTAATCGAGCCGGCAGCAGGGAATAATGCGCTCGGCCCAGTCTGCGATGCGCTCCTGGGACGGACGCTCGCTGCGGGGCAGGATCTCGACGTGAGAGATCAGCTGCTGAGGCTGTTCTTGCTCGGTTGGCACCGTGACGATCAGCTCGTGCAGCCCGGCCTGATCGGTGGTATCCCAGACCCAACGGAAGACCAGTACGTCTTGGCGAAGGGGGCTGTAGGCAGCAAAAGGCTCTACCTGCAAAGGCGCCTGAGCGTCGATAGCCAGTGTTGCAGCGGGGCCTTCTTCAAGCTTCCCGATATTCTCGACAACTACTTCGACGCTCACTATATCCCCGGCGTAGTGCAGTGGACCGGGATAAACATGGATATCACCCGTCAGCCAGGGTGTGCGAGGGGTGGCGGTTGGAAAGAGCGTAGCCGTCGGCAGTGGGCTGGGAAGGGCAATTGGTGAGACGGCTGCGGTGGGCGTTGCAGTAGCGCTCCCCGCAGGTCCCTGAAATACCGGCGGCGATGTCGGTGTGGGTGTCGGCGTGGCCAGCAGCGTTGGCGAGCAGGCAAGCGTAAAGAGCGCCAGCAGCGCAAACAGCATTTGACGTTTTGCCCATGACCGGTGGCCCGTGACGCGTGACCCGTGATGCGTGGCCCGTGATGGGTGATAGGTGATGGGTGATAGGTGACGCGTGATCTTTGACCTTAAACTGTGAACTGTGAACTGTAGACTGTAAATTAACGAGTATTCGTTCCTCATGCCTATGGCCTCATGCCTCATCCCTCATCCCTATCTTTTCAATCAACTCCTCCAGCATGGCCTCTTTCTCCTCCGGCGTCTCGATCTCCCCGTCGAGGCGGGCGGTGCGTAGACGTTGCAGGATGACGCCGAATTGGGGCCCCGGCTTCAGGCCGCGCTCTTTGAGCGTCGACCCGTCTATGGCCGGGGCGACATACCGGAACCTGGTGGCGTAATCTGTGATGGCGCTGCGGGCGTCATCGTCCGGCGCTGCGGCCCAGGCCGCCAGCAGGACGCGGTCATCGACCCTGGAAAGGATGGCATCGATCCGGCTGGGCTGCAAATCGCCGGCCAGCTCGTCCATGTGCGGCTTGATGGCGTGCAGGTGCTCCAGCGCCTGGCGCGTGCGATGCTGCACTTTGATGCGCCGGCAGATGGCCTGCACCTCTTCCCACGCCAGAGGGTATGTCCACACGGCGAAGTAAGGCCACTCCAGCTCGATTTCTGCCAGCTCGGGCCACACGGGCTCCTCGACCGCCCCGCGGAGTGCATCGAAGGCTGTCTTCACCTGGCCGTTGCAGCTCAGGCTGGGATGGACGGCTGCCAGTGCCCCCAGCTCATCGAGGCGGCACAGGGCGTGCTCGGGCCGCTCCTCGGCCAGGATCAGCTCGATCTCGTGGCGGATGCGGTCGCCGCTTACCTTGTCCAGCAGGGGCAGCGCGTGGTGGATCAGCTCCTCGCTGCGAGCTTCGATGCGGAACCCGAGCCGCTGCTCTAACCGGGCCGCCCTCAAGATGCGGGTCGGGTCATCGACAAAGCTCAGGCTGTGCAGAACGCGGATGCGCCCTTCTTCCAGATCGGCCTCGCCGCCGTAGAAGTCGAGCAGCCGGCCGAAGGTGGGCGGGTCGAGCTGGATGGCCAGCGTGTTGATGGTGAAGTCGCGCCGGTGCAGGTCGTGCTTGATGCTGCCGCGCTCGACCTCGGGCAGCTCGGTGGGGGCGCGGTAATACTCGGTGCGGGCCGTGACGAAGTCGATGTGCAGCGGCAGGTGATCTTCATCGGTGAGGGGAACCTCAAGCTGCGCCGCGACGGTGCCCCAGGTCTCCTCATCGAGCAGCCACTTGCCGGTGCCGAAACGCCCATGCGAGTGCATCTCTCCGCCGAAGGTCTGCTGCAAGATGCGGGTCAGGCGGATGGCATCGCCCTCTACCACAAAATCGATATCGGTGAGCGGGTAGCCCAGCAGCAGGTCGCGCACGAAGCCGCCGACGACGTACAGGCTGAGGCCCGCCTCGTGGGCCTGGCGGCCGGCTGTGCGGGCCAGGGCCATCAGGATGGGGGGGAGGGCCCGCTCAAGCTTTTGGGCGATTTCCGCCCGCCGCTCAGGCGGCGGCTCCGAGTGGCCAAGGTGCTTGATCAGGTCGGTGCGAGTGACGACGCCGATGACCTTTTGATCCTGGCCGACGACCGGGATCTGTCCCCAGCCGCTGGTCATCATGACCTGCTGGAAGGTGGCGAGCGAATCGCCGGGCTGCACCGAGACTTCGCCGGCCTCCATCAACTGGTCGATGCGCACCCCACCCAGGCCGTGGTCGATGGCCCGGTCGACGGCGCGGCGGGTCAGTAGCCCGACGATTTTGCCGGAACTCACGACCGGGAAGCCTTCGTAGCCATAGCGCCGCATCTGGGCATCGGCCTCGCGGGCTTTGGCGTCAGGCGCCAGGGTCTGCACACCGTGGGACATCAGGTCGGCGACAGTCAGGTTGGGGCGGATGACCTTGCGCAGGTGTTTGAGCACGGCTTTCTTGGACCAATCGATGGACTTGCCGCGGATGATGGCCGCCGCCGCCCGGCTGTGCCCGCCGCCGTCGAAGTGTCTGGCTATCGCCCCGACATCAACGGCGTCGACGGTGCTGCGCGCGATTAGCTGTATATGCGAGGGCATCTCGACCAGCAGGAAGAGGGCGGCGGGGTCGAGCAGGTCGCGCATCTGGTGGGCCAGCGCCGATATCTCCTCGACCGGCTCCGGGATGGATGCGCCGGCGATCACCACCGGCAGCCCTTCGATATCATAGTTCTCGACCTTCTCCAGCAGGATCTCGTAGAGTTGGCGCTGTTCCTCGGTCAGGGGCTGGTTCAGGAAGCTGCGCACCACGTCGAGCATGGCGCCGTGGTCGAGCAGCCAGGCAGCGGCATAGACATCGCGCGGGGTGGTCGTCCCGTAGCTCAGCGAGCCGGTATCTTCGTAGATGCCCAGCGTCAGCAGCGTCGCCTCAATGGGAGTGAGCGGAATCTTGTGCTCCTTGATCTGCTCGACGAGCAGCGTGGTGGTGGCACCGACCATCTCGATGCTGATCTGCCAGTTCTCCGGGACGTCT
>JAFGMS010000331.1 GCA_016927375.1 Anaerolineae bacterium | reverse complement strand
TCACGGTTTATTTTGCTGAAGCGCAGTAATACTCAGAATATGGCTCTTTTCCCGCTTGGAGAATTTAATCGTGATAATGTCTAATATATCCATTATCCGGAATTAGAAGCCTACTTCATTATCGCTCCAACAACCGCTCGATCTCTTGCATCTGCTCTGGCGTCAGCGGACCGAACTGCATCGCTGCGGCATTTTCCTCGACCTGGGCAACCGTTCGCACGCCGGGGATCGGGACGGTATGCGGGCTGCGGCTCCACAACCACGCCAGCGCTCCTTGTGCGAGGGTGCGCCCATCGCTGGTCAGGACCTCGCGGATACGGGGCAGGTTATCGAGAATAGGTTTCTTAAAACTCTCCTGGAACCAGCCGCGGTTACGCACATCGTCGGCTGCCCACTTCGAATCGGGGGTGTACTTGCCGGTCAGCAGGCCCATTCCCAGCGGTCCCCGGTTGATGCAGGCCAGGTTGAACTCCTCGCAAACGGCGAGGACGGCGGGCGAGTCGTGCACGACATTCATGTTGGCTTGGATTGCCGCGCAGTGCTCGCCCTGAGCGAAAACCTTCGCCCCCTCCGGATTATCGGTGCTCCAGCCATAAAACCGGATCTTGCCATCCTGCACCAGCTTTTCCAGCTCATCACACACAGCGCCGGCCTTCTCAGGAGGGTATTCGTTGACGTGCAACTGGTACAGGTCAATGACATCGGTGTTCAGGCGGCGCAGGCTGGCTTCACAATCCGCGCGTAGATTACCGACCACATCATCGAGGTCGGTCACATTCTTGGCTCCTTCATCGACGTGGTAGCCGAATTTAGTAGCGATGACAGCCTGATCGCGGCGGCCTTCGAGGGCACGGGCCAGAATACGCTCGCTGTGACCACAACCATAATTTGCTGCGGTGTCAAAGAAAGTGATCCCATGATCCAGTGCAGCATGGATGGCCTGGATTGACTCTTTGTCGTCCACCTCGCCCCATCCCGCCGGTGTACCGGCCATGGTCCATGGCCCACCGATTGCCCATAAACCGACGCCCATGGCGGAGATTTTTATCCCTGAACGTCCTAATTTTCGCTGCATGTTTCTATGCGCTCCTTTTCTTTTGTGTAGTAATCGATTTTGTAATCCACTACAGAGAGATAGGCCTGCATCTCTTCGATTTGCGCCAGCACCGCACGTCGATGCTCCTTGAGAAGCTCCAGGCGAGCCTCGATGGTGTGGTCGCCTACCCGGGTCAGATCAGCATACGCCTTCATCTGCATGACGGGCATCCCGGTTGCCCGCAGGCATTTCAGAAATTCGATCCAGCCGACATCGACGTCCGAATAGCGGCGATGCCCGTTGTCGGCCCGGTCGATGCTCTCGATGAGGCCGATGCGCTCGTAGTAGCGCAGGGTGTGCTCACTGAGGCCAGTTTTGTCTGCAACCTGTTGGATGGTTAAAAGTGTGTCCATGAGTTACCTCCACCGGTGTTGGTCCGATACAGACAGTTATACCATACATCTTAGAGTGTGCTCTAAGTCAAGAGGAAACTTGCACAGCGATATCTTGTTCCCGAGTGTGTCACTATTCCTCCGCGGCATCAACGGGAATAATCACAAATTCCGAACCGTCTTCTAGCAGAATTCGCTCGCCTGTATCAGGATGATACAAGCCGATCCGTACCTTCAGGCAGACGTCGGAAGCATCTTGTGGAATGCTGCTCAAGCGCAACTCGTGCCAATGCTGGCCGGACAGCCACTGCTCAAAAGGATAAAGACCGCCCAGCGGTGGACCATCTGACTGAGCGATGAGTTCATCGTTGCACACTACATGTACGAAAACCGATAGGGCTTGCGGCTGCAGCACTTCCCACGTTAGGTCGAGGGCAACCATCCTGGGGTCTGATACTATCCGGGCGGATGGGGCCAAGCGAATACCATTACTAAAAGCGACAGGAGAATTGATAGGCTCCTCGAGTACCGGCCCGCCATATTCCAGTACCCAGCGGTCGCCAACCGTCTTGACACGGTAAACGCGACCAGACGTTTGCATGATTTGAACCCGCCGCTCTATGCTGACCTGATCAAACTCACCGGCGGGTCCTGCGATAATGCCGGGTAGCGCCGGCGCGATGTCGGCCGAAGCCATCACAAAGTAATCGAGGTGTTTGCCGGTGTTGACCCTGACCATATCGCGGAAGGGATAATAATCGGCCAGGTAGCCTATACCCTCATTACCCAGGGCGTAGATGGCTGTCTCCGGGGCAAGCCATTCGGGCAGGTTGACGACAAAGACGGGGGTGAGATCGGAGTCGGCTTCCGCAAAGATTTGTTGGTAGAGAGGAGCGATTAGGTCATGAAGTGCCATGCGGGTCGATACGAACCAGCCGCCGCCCACCATCAGGCAGACCATGAGCGTAGCCGGCACAATTCGCCCCATGCCGTGCATCTGTCTCCACAGTGTATTAACAGTCGCTGCCCAGGCCAGCGCTGCACCGGCCGAGGCCAGCGTCATCAGGCGCGGGCTATCGACGATATAGGCGCTGGAGAGGAGAACGGTCGAGGGCAAGATGCCGACTCCGTACCACCACATACCCAGCCAGGCACGCCGATCACGGGCCAGCCACAGCGATGTGACCAGCACCGCCAGCCCCCCGATTATCAGCATTAGTGCCGCCGTTTGTTCGCTAATTCCTCGCCGAGCCAACAGACCTCCAAACTGGGTTGTTGGATAAGTAAAACCTTGCCCGAAGTAGAGCAGATTCCAGATGGTGCTTTCGGCATGGAATGTTAATCCTTGTTCGGCGTGTCTGGGAATACGGGACCACTGTACCAGATACAATACATTGGCTGCCAGGAGCGGGCTGAGGGCCAGGGCCAGTCGCTGCCAGTCTCGGAGGTAGGTCTTGAGCGGCAGTCGGAACGAGTGAAGCACAAGCCAGCCGCCAATCAGCAGCCCGGTGATGGCGCCATTTTCGTGACTGAAGGCAGCAAAGGGTATGGCGAGCCATGCCAGGAGCAGGTTGTTCCATCGCCGAGACTCCCACCAGCGCTCTAGCAGCAACGTGATCGCCAGCGAACCCGCCAGCGTTTGAATGTGGATACCGGCACTGACCCAAGGAACAGTCTGGTAGTTAAAAGGAAAGACGATGAAAATACCTGCTGCTACCCAGGGCATGGCCGGCCGGTCCGGCCAGAGCCGCCGGGCTAACATCCCTACCAGCCAGCCTGAGAGACAGTAGAGGATCAGATAATAGGCATGTAAAGTTAGTGTCGGATGAACTCCCCCAGCCAGAAGCTGGAAGATCTTGAGCGGCGCCAAACCAACTGGGCGGTAGTAAGCGGGATGACCGGCTGTGGTCAGCAGTACTTCTGACAAACTGATGTTGGCCATTGGTCCCAGCACGACTACATCATCATGGTAGACAGGTAAACTAAGGACGCGCCAGTATAACAGTAGCACTGATATCGCCACGCCAACAGCCAATAGCCAGGGTTCCCAGGCAGTCAGTGTTTTCTTCAATGGTTGCATGCCTCCATGCAGCGGTGTTCAATATGATCTTGATGAGGCTTCCACGATGGACACAAGATGATGGATGATAAGTGATTGCTATGGTTTCATTGCGTATCAAATGACATCATAGGGCAATTGTATCCCGAGGCGGCGTGGGATAACAGAATATGACATCCAACTATTGGGGGTTCGATGTGAAATAGCGAGGAGAAGCTGAATTCACAGTGTGGCTCTGGTAAATGGCCCCGAGGGCGCATGCAGCATTCCCAGCCATCTCCTACTTGCCAGGAGATGGCTGGGAATGAGGATTTTAGGAAAACTATCCTGCCGGGCTCAGCACCCTACCTACAAACAGGATAGCACCGGTCTCGTGATCGTATAACACGAATAGGAAAGGCCGGTCGATGGTCAAATTGATGGGCTCTCCTAGCGGCGCCATTGCCAGGTCCATCACGACGGCAGTCGCAGCCGCAGCCTCTGTTCCGCTTTCATTAGCCTTGATATAAGCCTTATGCAGCACAGCACTGATGTACAGATCTTCTTCGGCCATGCCGGAGAAATCCGCCCGATTACCATCGAAGGCTTCCGGCATTCCCATTGCGATCAGAATATCGGATAGCCCGATGCTCGTTTCAAACTCGAAGCGGGGCATGCCCAGATTGACCAGCTGCGATTCAAGTGCCTCTCGGACCTGTTCGAAATAGGCAGCATCAAAGATGCTCTCGACATCGGCGAACTTATCCTGGTCGGGCACGATCGCCAGCATTGAAAGCTGGCCACCCATGTAGGGTAAATCAACGGCTTGGTAGCCATCTCCTGACACATAACCGAACGTCTCTTGTTGGTGCATCATACTGACTTGTGTCTGGCTGCCGTCAAGCAGGTAGAAGGGCTCGTCCTGTGTAGCAGATTCCTCGAACTGGGATTGCCACAGAGCATTGAGATAGATGGCATTCGCCAGCACCAGCCGGGTGTCGGGTGAGATAACGCCCTCAGGTATGATGTCCTGAATCTTGTCATGTGTTTTCTCGCTGGCCCACTGATTGATTGCCTGGCGAGCCGGCTCAGGGGCATTGACGAAGTCGACCTGCCGTACGCCGGCGTCGTAGTTCCGGCCCAGCATTTCCATGAAAGGCTGCTTGAAAGGAAAGCCGGCCTGTGCCCATAGCGCATTGGCAATCTCCAGTTGAACGGCTGTCTTCTCCTCGCCACTTTCCGGGTCTTCGATGGTCATATTGCGGCTGTCAAGCGCCAGTCCCAGCGCATTGAAGGCCGGGTGCAGCTTATCTTGCGGTAGGGTGAAGTGCAGCGTATCGGCCATCTGCCGGGCGGTGCTACCGTCTGCCCCGGCGTAGGTCATCGCCAGCGCCACCGAGATGCTGTAGGGTGAGTAGATCAGGTTGCCGTCTTGGGTGCGGAGCTGCTGGTAGAGATCGAAGGCAAAGGCCGCGTTACCGGAAGCCAAAGCTGATCGGTCAGTGGAATCAATCTGGGGGGCAGTATCGCGCTCAACGTCAGCGCGCACCAACTTCGTTTCGCCGGGCCGCACATCCACCGGCTCGGTATCGCCCTCCGGGGCAGAGATGGCTGGGCTTTCATCCGTTCCTGGTATATTGGGTGCAGTGCTGCTGCAAGCAGCGAACAGTAGAGCAACCCATAAAACACTAACCAGTATGATTTGGGATTTGCGTATCATGAACATTCTCCTGTTCTCTCAAATGAAATCACCACGGCTATAAGACGCCAGACAAAGCCGCCAGGTTCCATTGTAGGCGAGATAGATGAGAAGGAGAATGCTACTTGCTGTCGATAGTATGACCACCTCGAATAAATTTCGCGGCTATTCTTCGCAAAACCGGATGTGTGTTGCGGTCTGCTGACTATTGTTTCACCGGTTATCCCGTTCCCAACGGGCGATGGCGCTTCTGATGAGATCGGCCTGGCTGGCGGTAGGATCGCGTTGACGTTCGAGAGCGATGAGCCTGTCAGCCACCTCGCGATCATGTCGTACTCGTATCATCAGATCCTGGTAGAGATCACCTTCTCGATCTTCGGCGGGCTGCAAGCTGGCTGTCCTTAGCCGCAGATGCACCGATGTCACAGCACCGGCGACCCCGCCTATCATGATCAGTCCCCAGGCCAACAGAGTCATAGGGCTGACCAATGTACCTGTCGTGATACTCCGCCACAGTGTTTCTGGAAGGATGGCATTGATGATGCTCAGAAAGGCAACCAATAGTCCGTGCAGGATAGGCTGTCGCCCAGCTATTGTACTGCTAACATATCCACCAACGAAAGCTGCCGCTGTAACGAAGAGCAAGCTTTGAACCTGCCAGCCGGTGGTCTCAGGAAATATAGGTCTGCTCAAATAGAACAAAACAAAGGCGACCGTGCCCGATACCA
Source organism: Anaerolineae bacterium (assembly GCA_016927375.1). Lineage (GTDB taxonomy): Bacteria > Chloroflexota > Anaerolineae > Aggregatilineales > UBA3940 > JAFGMS01. The sequence goes on along the minus strand of JAFGMS010000331.1, from coordinate 3,178 downwards.
GCCACCCGATCATGATGGCTGCCAGCGATGTACCCCATCCTCCTCCACGCGGCAATTCCGAATCCCCCTCTGTGTCATCGTCTGGCGGGTAGGAATCCAGTCCGCACTCCGGGCAGCGATCCAGCTCGTAGTAGACCATCGTCCCACATTGTGGGCATTCGATTTCGGGATCATGCAAGATGGGCCTCCGTGAAGAATACCAAATAGAGTTTCTCCTGTCGCATATCATCAACCTGCATCGGTAGAAGCAGTGATGGGCTCTGTCTCGGGAGAGCCGGCCGCAGCTTGAGCCGGATAGCGATCTCTCAACCATCGAATGCCCAGCCAACCAATCAATCCAAAGATAACGATCACTGCTTCGATAGTCCAGATTTTCCACAGTTCCTCCAGGCCCCAGAACTGGGCGAAGGCCGCTGCCGTATCAACGGCTGTTTTGTAGGCAAAGGCTAGCCAGAACCAACCCGGCTTACGTTTGGCTACTGCGTAGAAGATCAAGGCGTTGGAGAAGATGTGAACGAAGATGGTGCCAAGGCGCTCTACGATGGGCGCCAGGCCATAAAGTGGATCGTTGGCGCGGGCGGCAGATTCCAGCGAAGCCAACGGGACAGCGCTAGGCAGCAGCATAAGTGCCAGGACTCCCACCAGCGAAAGTATCCCCAGCAACAATGCTTCGAATGCGCCAAAGCCAATACCGAAAGACAACGCGCGTTTCCAATCGACCTTGCCCAGACGGCTGTAGCGCATGACCAGCCAGACAATCCCCACCTCGAAGACGCCGGTGAGCGCACCAACGTACACATAGAAGATCGGCATGGCGGCGGCCTCGGGTAGCGTGCCAGTGAGGGCCTCCAGAAGGGGAGTGTTGATCGGAATGGCCCAGGCAAACTTGAGTGCGACTGCTACAGTCCAGGCTAATGCGCCAAGGCCCAAATAGCCCCAACCTAGCTTGTGCACAGCAGCGTAGATCACGAAGCTAATTGCTACCAGCATCATCCCGATGCCACCCATCAATGCTACCGGCGTGACGGTGGGTACCTCGACCTTCCCCGGCTTCCAGGCCAGCGAGTATTGGATCTGCATGGCACCATCCCAGGCCCAGCCCAGCTTGTACTCTCCAGCTGCAGTTGGCTCGACGACAGTATTCACGGCAAAGGGGCCTGGTGTATCAATGGTCTCCTCCCAGGTGACGGCGCCTGACTGATCGAGCAGCTGGACACGCACGCTGCCGCTGATCAGAGTGCCGCGGAAGTCGATGCCGATTGGGTCGTTGGTCTGGGCCACCTGGACGATGAAAGGAAAATCATCACCTGCCTCAGTTTCAGTGAGTGTGCCATTCATGCTTGCGCCTTCCAATGGCGTGGAAGATTCTTGTGTGGAAGAGGTGCAGCTGGAGCACAGCAAGACAATCGCGACGAGCAATGTGCCAACATATTTTCTGTTCACAGTAGTCTCCTATGAAGCTAGTAGTGCCGAGTCAAAGACCAATGAGAAACGGTGTGTAGATTTTACCCTTGGTGGCGTACTGGTGTCTGATGGATGGTATGCCGCCGAGTAGTCGGTCAGATCCAATTGATTTTATCCCTTTTACTGTCCTTTGCCCGATTCAATAGCTGGGTCGATGAATGGTTCCTGGCTAGTGCAGTTGGGCATAAATAGACCGAGGGTTAAGAGACACATCTTGCCCAACTGCTTAAGGACTTTCCGAAGTTCTTAGAAAGTCCTCGAAAGTCCTCAGTATTCTCGGGACAAGCCATAACTATGGGTTTACTTACGCCCCGAAATACCAGCTCGTTTATCTACCTGCAAACTTGCAGTTTTTGCATACTTGTGAACTTGTAGGCTTGTCTACATACCACCACTGAAATGGGAAATTCTCAGGATAATGGGTAGTCAAAACTATCTGAGTTGTGCTATCTTCTAAAGCATGTCTGATACTCCTTACACGTCACCCCTCACCGGCCAAGAACCATCCCTTGGTGGTGATTCGCCACACTTGAGCGGGATGGAACCACTATTAGGCGGGGCGCGCCGCGCCGAGGCCGATCTTTCTCGTATAGAAACCATCCTCAACACCGGTCCGGAAGAGCGTACCGAGATCATCAATTACATCGCCCGCTTGGGGCAGTCGAGCGTCTACGTCCGCGAGCTCATCCAGGTGATTCCTCCGCATGCTCGGCACAAAATCGGCAACTGGCGGGGCACGTTCACACTTGGACAGCGCTGTGCAGCTATTGATGCGCTGGCTGTGCTTGGCGGCGCCGAATCGATCCCTGTACTGCTTGAATCGCTGGCCGATTCGACCTATCGCGTACGTCAGGCATCGGAGAAGGCTTTGGAGACCGTTGCGTCCCGCCTCGACCCTACCGATTCTCATACTCGGGCTGCCGTAACAGCACTGGTCGGAGGTTTGAGCAGCTTTTCTCTAGGGGCCAGGAAGGTGGTCGTGCGTATCCTATCAGGAATGCCACCCAATCTGGTGCTTGGCCTCCTGTTATTCGAAGCGCTTATTGCAGAGGAATGGTGGGCCCGCCGGGAGGCAACCTGGGTGTTGGGCCGCCTGGGTGACCGGCGGGCAACAATGCGCCTGATTGCCACCCTGAAAGACGAATCGGCGGCGGTGCGGGCGTCGGCGGCCTGGGCGCTGGGCCGGCTCGACGCGCCGGTGTCGATCCAGCCGCTGATCGAGAGGCTGGACGACCAGGATGAAGCTGTGCGCGCAGCCGCGGTCGAGGCCTTGGCCGCGCAGATCGCGCGGCTGCCTGATAGAGATGAGCGGTTCCGGCCGGCTCTTGACCGGCTTGTTGATGTGTTGGCCGTTGACAACGATCCTTCGGTGCGCACTGCCGTGCTCGAAGCGCTGGCTGCCATTGATGCACCAGAGGCCAAAATCTCGTTGCATAATGTGCTGAACGGCTTGAAGACATAAGGGCTGCTCCATGCCATAGCTTTTGATTCACCGTTCGGCTTTGGTCATTGGTTGCCTATTATACTCAAAACGGTCACTAATTTACATTTTCGAAAGGTTTGTAAATCGAGGGTCAACCATAGGTGTCAACTTAAGCCCAATATCATCCTTTTCGCTACGGCTGCTGTCATTCCCGCTTTCGCGGGAATGACATGCAGTTCGCGAGGCTGAAAGCGGATCATCGAGCAATACGAGGCTCTTAAGTTGACACTT
>JAFGMS010000330.1 GCA_016927375.1 Anaerolineae bacterium | reverse complement strand
GCATTGTGTAAAGGTATTCTAGCACAACCGGCAGGAGCCGTCATTTCTGTTGAAGGAGGGGCAGAGTGCTGCAAGCCCCGTTTCTATTGTACACAAATTCATGTTCAGCTATAGTTACATTCACAGCAGTGTGCGCTGCTTATAGCGGAGTGATTGCCCGTGCCACGTCTCGTTATTCCAGAGGGAGCCACGCCTGCCGATCTTATTGGCGAGACCGATCTGCTCCCAGGACAAGACTGGCTGGAGAAGGAAACGCTGCTGCACTATGCCCGTTTGATGGAAGAGGGATATTTTCCCTGGCAGGCGATGCAGGAAGACCAGCCGATGACGGTCGAAGTTGGCACCAACGGCAAAGTTATCAGCCAGGGGCACCATCGATGGGCTGCTGCGCGACTGGCCGGACTCGTGATCCCGGTAGACATCGAGTACCAGTACGATTACCTGGAGAATGGGCAAGCTGTTCCCTATGCCCTGACCTGGGATGAGGTCATATGGAAGAAGGCATACACATGATCAAGCTCATGGAAAACCCGCCTATCTATCTGGAGCTGTACCAGGCGTTGGCCCACTTCGTGGCGCGGCAGCAGCTGGTAATCCGCGCTGTCATTGAGCTGGGTGTGCAGCCTGAAACGCTGGTGGGTGTGGGCGCATGGCGCGGCAAGACGCCACAGGTCGGGACGTGGGGTGATGAGTGGGAGTTTTTCTTCCATGGCGGCGGCTGCGAGCTGCGCTCCCTCCAGAGTGGTGAACCCATCGACTGGAATGGTCCTGACCCATTGGCTTTTGGCCGGATGTCGTTCCTCCACCATCTGAAGTGGCGCTTGGAGAACGAGCCTGGGCTGCCCGAGCTACGGGCGTTCGTTGCTGAGCACGATATGATAGCCGTGCTCGATCTGATCCAGGAGTTGATCGAAGGGGGTGTGGTGACACCCGACTGTCACATCGAGCCTGGTACACCAACGGCTGAGCAAGCTGCTTAACTCATTCCCACCAAAATCTCGCCGTCCCCGGTTTCTTCCTCCCCTGCTGGCGGGGGAGGTGGGTCGGAGACCCGGAGGGGGTGGCCCCACCCACCGATCCCCATCCCAAGCCGCGCGGCCTTCCGCGCCATCCATCGATCCGCCTTTCTGCGGTTCGACACCTCCGCTCCAGTCCGCGGGTGAGCGCAACACATGTGTCGCTGTTGTTGGTGCAAGCTTGTAGATTCAAACCAACTCAATTTGCAGGTGCTTTCCTAGCGCTGAAGCAGCTCGCTGAAGTGTTTGCAGAGTAACGGAGGATGTAGAAGTATCCAGCAGCCTGTCGAGGGCTGCGCGGCTGGTGTTCATACGCCGTGCCATCTCTGCCTTAGAGAGGTCTTGTGCTTCCATGAGCTGTGCGATTTGCAGAGCAACGACACGCTTGATCGCTACGGCTTGTGCATCTGCCAGAAGACCCTCTTCTGCCAGAAAATCGTCGAAGTCACTACCAATATGTTGCTCGTTCATTTGTTACCTCGCAGTTGTGCCAATCGCTCTCTGGCCAGCTTAATATCAGTTGGCGGGGTCTTTTGTGATTTCTTTACAAAGCCAAGCAGGAGCACCATCAGGCCATCGTCAACAGTGAAGATAATCCGCGCGATTTGCTTGGGTAACGCCGAGCGCACTTCCCACAAATTGGTCTCCAGCTTGCGTACAAGTGGCATGCCAAGCGGCCAGCCGAACTGCACGGTCTTGACATCCTGGCCGATGGTCTTCTTTGACTCCATCGGCAATGACTTCAGCCACTCGCGTACAGGTTCTTTGTCCGACCGAGTTTTGAAGAAGACCACTCGCAGCCGCATTGCTTCATCCATGATCTGAGCGTATCATTTCTGGTACACAACGTCAAGAGATGTTTGAAGAACATCTTTTATGCTATGGGCCGCACTGCCCTCACCGATCCCCATCCCAAGCCGCGCGGCCTTCCGCGCCATCCATCGATCCGCCCTACCGCGGTTCGACACCCCGCCCCGATCCGCGGCTGAGCTAGAAACACGCCTCACCCACCGATCATCCCACCGGTTCTTGCCAAGAGCCGCTGCTGAGACACAGTTCTATATCATTACAATAGGCACCATAAGTGCGTCGCAAGTACAATATTGGGTGTTATTTGGAGTGTGGAGCCGTCGCGTTTGCTTCCTAGAGGAGCGTAATGCTGTGTAGGTCAGCCATTCTTTTCGACCCGTGCAATAATGGCCCTTAATCTCTTAATCCAGGTATCTCTTTTCAGCTCATGTTCCCACACCCTCACAACATGATAACCTTCTTGTCTTAGTTTGCGATGATTTCTGTTATCTCGGCGTCTGTTGGTGTCGATTTTGCTTTGCCAATAATCCCGACGAGAGTGCGGGGTGTTTCTATTGCATTTAGGACAGGAATGCCAAAAACAGCCATCAACAAACAGGACAAGACTTACATCGGGAAAATAGAAGTCAGGGTTGCCTATGATTCCTTTGGGGTGCTTTATCCAACCTTGCAGGTTGAATGCGATTAGCTTTTGCTCAACAAGAAGCTCTGTCGATTTGTTGCCCTTACTTCGAACTCTGGCCATGCGCTCAGAGCGTTCTTCTGTAGTCAATGGATCCTGAACATCATCCATCTCTGTTTCAGCCATTCTCGCCAAAGCTTTCTTGTTACTACTCGATACTGTCTGCAAACAGTACTTGGGAAGGAACCCAATCTCTAGCGTACTGATCAGCCATAGTCAGCCACTTCGAGATTCGGTCTCTTGGCTCAACCCGCTCTCCCCAATATTCTTCGAAAAGATCATCGTCTAGCCGCATCGCGGCCTCGCGCATTTCAGACTCTATATCTTGCAGCGCTCTTTGTATGTAAATGCCACCACGCTTCGGGTCTCGCCGTAAGGCAACGCTACCAGCAGAAAACAAGTCGCGTGCCTGATGACAGATGACGCCACGATATGTAAGCAGATATAGCACGGCGTCATCATATTTGTGCCTTGACAGAGGCGGGCCTACAACTCTGGGGCATAGCAAAGCGGCTTCAGCCCTTAACTGCCTCTTCTCACTGTTAGAAAGACTTGTATACAATCGGGCTTCGATAGGTAGTGAATGTTCCGGCTCTGATTTTTCTTCGAGCCACCATAGACGCTCGCCAGGTTTCAATCTTCCTCGCGCATATTCGCGAATATGGCGCATCTTTTGTTCAATCGACAGCGCGCTAAATTCCTTGTAGGTGATTCCCATTTGCTCAAACAAGGGAGTTCTCTTGGGATCAATTTCCACTTCAAATCGTGGCACGTGTGTAGTTCTTACATGTATGACACTGTCATCGTATGTGGCCCACTTGACCTCGGGTTTACCACCCATTTTTCCGAAGACAATATAGATATGCAGTATGTTTGCGCTTCTGGTTGACTCTACGACGCTATTGGCTACACTTCGCCAAGTATCATGTAGAGTGAATTTGACTTCCACCCCATATTCTCCCAAGTCAATATCTGGGAAAACATGAGGGTGAGGATGGAAATCCACGGCTATACCTCTATCTTCCACAAATTCTACTAGCACTTCCCTTACGCGATTCTCGAAATCCTTTGCCACAGTGAATGCGCGACCGCTCTGAAGTTCTCTGTTGAGTATGTCTGTCACGTTGTCTAATATCTGTTCAAACTCTTTCTGTATCATCCTTATTGCTCATCTGCCAGGTAAGCACGAACGGCATTTGCAATATGCCAAGCCAATACAGGAGGAACGGCATTCCCTACTTGTCGTTCGGTTTCTCTCAATTTGGCGTCGAAAATGAAGCTGTCTGGGAAAGACTGTATTCGCGCCGCTTCGCGCATTGAGATACGCCTTGGCAGAGAGTAGTGAAACTGGATATTACCATGGCACTCCGCGCGAATAGTGTGTGCGGGCCTGTTCGCATGGAGTTTCCTGTTACCTTGATCGGGGCTACGCTTAGCAAGACTCCATATGTGATTTATCTCTGGACGGGTTTCCATGGATTCAAGATCACCAATGGCTTCTTGCGCAGTCATCCAGTTTCCGCTGTGTCTCTCTGATCTGGGTGGGATGAACTTGCCTTCTCCTTGTCGGGTTCCAAAGATGAATACACGTTCCCTGCTTTGAGGAACTCCATAATCGGCCGCGTGATATAAGTCGTAGAAGATTTCATACCCTAGAGCACCAAAATCTTTCAGTATTTGCTTCAAAGAGGCTTTATTATGGCGCATCAATAACCCTTTAACATTCTCGGCAATGAATATCCTGGGTTTAGCGATTTTGATCGCCTCGATCATGGCCCTGTAGAGGCCGCTGCGCTTGCCGTTAACTCCCGCGCCTTTTCCGTTAATAGATATGTCTTGACAAGGGAAACCGCCAATCAGAACATCCACATTTTCGGGGATACTGTCCATGGCGTCCCAGACGTCACCCCAGATTATGTTCGGGTCGATATTTTTCCTGTATGTTCTACAAGCCGCCTGATTTATTTCGTTAGCCCAAATTATGTTAAAGGGCAAACGGGAATAATTCCTTCCAAAAACAGAAAAACCTCCCCTAAATCCCAAATCCATTCCGCCACAACCGGAGAACATAGAGACCACAGTAAATTCCTGTTCTGTCGACAATGGAGCAAACACAGTAAAAGGCGAAAAACCACCAATCACGCGATGGGGTATTCTTTCTAGTTGTTTAGTATTCATTCTTGACCTCCTTGACCATCAAAAGGAGTGATACGTGCAATCACAGCAGCAGAGTCCAGCAAAGTCACCTCATAGCAGAACACCCGTACAAAGGTGATTATACGTTAGGGATGCTACAGGGGCAATTTCTGAACCTACCATATCTCTATGGCACAGCCCCCCATCCCCGCCAAAAACACCCCTGATTATGTCACCTTCTGACACAAACATCGTTTACACTACATACAAACTCAGCAATCATTCTGTCCTATTACCCATCACTCAAGACTCAGGTACTACCCATGACCATCCACATCCAAGGCGCTGCCGAGCATAACCTCAAGGACGTCGACGTCGCCATTGGCGACGGGCTGACGGTGGTGACGGGCGTCTCGGGGTCGGGCAAGACGTCGCTGGTGTTCGATACGCTCTACCACGAGGCGCGGCGGCGCTTTCTGGAGATCTTCTCGCTGGGCTCGACCGGCCTGCGGCTCTCGCCAGCCAACGTGCAGTCCATCAGCGGCATCGGCCCGGCCATCGCGGTGGGGCAGAACCTGCTCAACCGCAACCCTAACTCCACGCTGGCGACGGCCTCCGGCCTGCACCCCTTCCTGCGGCTGTTGTATGCCAACTTCGGCGAGCGGCGCTGCCCTCACTGCGGCCACGGGCTGGTGGTGCTGGCCGAGGATGCCATCGTCGAGCGGCTGCTGCAGATGGCCGGGCAGGGGCCGGTCACCGTCTTCGCGCCGCTGGTGCGCGGCGTGCCCGGCAGCCATCGCACGCTGCTGGCCATGCTGGTCGAACACTTCGGCGCGCAGGCTGTCCACGTCGATGGGCAGCCCCGGCCCCCCGAGGCGCTCGACCCCGCCCTGTCGCACGACATCGCGGTGACCATCGCTGAGCTGGATGGCCGGACGCAGGCCGCGGAAGTACGGGAGGCGGCAGCGGCAGCAGCGGCCATGGGCACCCATGCCGTCATGGCCGAAAGCGGCGGCGTTACCACCGTGCTTTCCCGCGCGCCGGTCTGCGCCGAGTGCGGTGCCTGGTTTGGCGACCTCAAGCCGCTGCATTTCCACACGCCCTGCGCCGGCTGCGGCGGCGAGGGCTGTGATCAATGCGATTTCACCGGCCTGCACCCGCAGGCGGCCGCGGTGACCTGGGGCGATTTGCGCCTGCCCCACTTGCTGGCCCAGACGGTCGATGAGGCGCGCGCGTTGTTTGGCAGCGCCGATCTGCCGTCGACCGCCGGCCGGCTGTGCGGCGAGATCACCCGGCGGCTCGACGCGCTGGAGCGGGTCGGCCTGGGCTACATCGGGCTGGACCGGCCCGCGCCGACGCTCTCTCGGGGCGAGGCGCAGCGGGTGCGGCTGGCCGTCGCGCTGACCAGCCGCCTGGAGGATATGCTGCACGTCCTGGACGAGCCGACCATCGGCCAGCACCCCGCCGACATCGATAGGCTGGTGGCGGCTTTCCGCGACCTGGCCGGGCCGGTGGTCTTCGTCGAGCACGAGCGCATCGCTGCGGCGGCCGCCGACCATGCCATCGATCTCGGTCCGGGGGCGGGCCAGTATGGCGGGGAGGTGGTCTTCTCCGGCACGCCCGCCGAACTGTGGCAGGCCGAGACGGCCACCGGGCGCTACTTCAGCATGCGCGAGCGGGTCGCTCTGCCAAGCGAAGCCAGCCGCAGACCCGAGCCCTCCGACTTCCTGACCATGCGCGGCGCGAGCCTGCGCAACCTGCGTGGCATCGATGTGCCCATTCCGCTGGGGCGGCTGACGGTTGTCACCGGCGTCTCGGGCTCGGGCAAGAGCACGCTGGTCGAGGACGTGCTGGTGGCATCGCTCAGCGGTGACGAGGCGGTGGGCTGCGCGGGCATCGAGGGGCGGGCGATCAAGCCGGTCTTCGTCGACCAGAGCCCCATCGGGCGCAACCCGCGCTCCAACCCGGCCACTTACACCAGGCTGTCCGACATCATTCGCGATCGCTTCGCTGCCCAGACCGGGCTCTCGGCTTCGCATTTCTCGTTCAACCGCCCGGAGGGCGCCTGCCCGGTCTGCGAAGGCATGGGCGCGCTGGAAGTCAAGATGCGCTACCTGCCGTCGACGTGGATACCCTGCGCGGCCTGTGACGGGCGGCGCTTCAACGACGAAGTGCTGGCGCGGCGAGCGCAAATCGGCCGGAAGCTGTTTTCGATTGCCGACATCTACGAGATGCCCATCGCCGAGGCGGCGCCGCTGCTGCTGGAAGGAGCCGACCTCCCGGCCAAAGATCGGCGCGCTGCCGGGCGCATCCTGCGGGCGCTGGAGGATATTGGCCTGGGCTACCTGGCGCTCGGGCAGCCGTCGCCGACGCTCTCGGGCGGCGAGGCGCAGCGCATCAAGCTGGCCAAATACCTGGGCCGGCGCTCGCTGGAGGCCAGCCTGCTGGTGCTCGATGAGCCGTCGACCGGGCTGCATCCCCGAGACCTGGCCGGGCTGCTGGCGGTGCTCGACCGGCTGGTGCGGGCCGGAGCGACCATCGTCGTCGTCGAGCACAACAGCGACGTGATGCGGGCGGCCGATTGGATCATCGACCTGGGCCCAGGCGCCGGGCCCAACGGCGGCGACCTGCTCTACGCCGGCCCCCCCGAGCGGCTGGTTGATGTACCTGGCTCAGTCACCGGACAGGCGTTGAGGAGGGAGGAGGAGCAATTCAAGCCGATGAGGGTTGCGTCGGAGCAGGAGGAAGTTGAGTTCGGGCCGCCGACTAAACAAGACAAGAATTCGAGGAATTCGTGCAATTCGTGGATCACAACATCCCTCCCATCCGGCACACACCCCACTATCTCGATCCGCGGCGCGCGGGCGCACAATCTCAAAAATGTCGATGTCGATATTCCCAAGGCGGCGCTGACGGTCGTCACCGGTGTATCGGGCTCGGGCAAGTCCAGCCTGGTGGGCGATGTGCTGGAGGCGGAGGCGCGCAGGCGCTTCCTCGAATCGCTCTCGCTCTACGAAAGGCAGAGCACCCGCGAAGGCCCGGAAGCGCCGGTCGATGCGGTCAGCGGGCTGGGCGTGGCGGTAACCATCACCCCCGAGCGCCACATGTATAACCGCCGCTCGACGGTGGGGGTGGCTACCGAGATATCGCACCACCTGGCGACGCTGATGGCGGCCATCGGTGAGCGTGAGTGCCTGGCGTGCGGCGCAACCATGCAGCGTGACTGGGCGGCAGAAGTCTGGCGCTGCCCCCAATGCGCATCGACCGCCCCATTGGCTTCATCTTCGCGCTTCTTCTCTACATCGAACTTTGCTTCCGCCTGCCGGCGCTGCAACGGGGTGGGGTCGCTGCAGGCGCCGGCGCCGGAGAAGCTGATCATCGCCCCGGAAAAGCCGCTGTGCGGCGGCGCCATGTACTCGCCGGGCTTCTTTCCCAAGGGTTACTTGTGCGAGCCCTTCAACGGCGGCTACTACGTCGTGCAGGCGCTGGCCAGGCATTACGGCTTCGACCCGGCCGCGACGCCCTGGAACGCGATGACAGCCGAAGCCCAGCAGGCCTTCCTCTTTGGCTGCGACGAGCCGCTGGACGTCCATTATGTAGGCCGCACAGGGATCAGGCGGGATTACCAGCAGACCTTCACGGGCTTCTATGGCTGGATTGGCGACTGGGATGTAGGCGGCACTTACACCTACACCGAGCTCTGCCCGGAGTGCGGTGGCGCGCGGCTGCGGCCCGAGTACCTGGCGGTCAGGCTGGGCGGCTGCAACATCCACGAGCTGAGCGAGATGACGTTGTCATCGCTGGGCCAAGTGGTGGAAACGCTGAATGGCCCGGAGGTGGCGGGCAAGCTCATTGCCGCGAGCCTGCGTACTGTCAGGCGGCGGCTGCGCTTCTTGCGGCAGGTCGGGCTGGGCTACCTGCATCTCAACCGCGTGTCGGCGACGCTCTCGGCGGGCGAGGCGCAGCGGGTGCGGCTGGCCGGTCTGCTGGGCAGCGAGCTGACGGCGCTCACCGTGCTGCTCGACGAGCCGTCGCGCGGGATGCACCCGGCCGAGGTCTCGGCGCTGCTGGGGGCGCTCGGTGAGCTGCGCGATGCAGGCAACACCGTCATCGTCGTCGAGCATGACCCGGTCATCATCCGGGCCGCAGACTACCTCATCGATATGGGACCGGGCTCGGCCGGGGTAGGGGGGCAGGTGGTCGCTCAGGGCACGCCGGAGCAGGTGGCTGCGAGTGAGAATGGCTCGCTGACCGGAAAGTGGCTGCGGGGCGAGCGGGAGGTCGATACCTCCAGGCCGCGGCGGAAAGCCAATGGCTGGATGACCATCCGCGGCGCGCGGGCGCACAACCTGCGGGGCGATGATGTGCGCATCCCGCTCGTTACACTCACCGGTGTGTGCGGGGTCTCCGGTTCCGGCAAGAGCACGCTGCTGATCGATACGCTGGGGCGGGTGCTGGTGCCCAAGAAGCACACTACCAGCGTCGCCCACGAGCCCATCGACCCCGGCGAGCACGATGCCGTCGAAGGCGCCCCGGAGCGCGCCATCCTGCTCGACCAGTCGCGGCGCGGCATCGGCAGCCCGATGGCCTACCTCGGTCTCGACAAGCCGCTGCTGCGTCTCTTCGCCGAGAGCGGGGACGCCCGGGCGATCGGTATGGATGAGAAGGCGCTGGCCGGGCGCTGTGCGGTGTGCGGCGGCAGCGGCTCGACGCGCATCGAGATGGGCTTCCTGCCCGATGTGCACGTGGAGTGTGATGCCTGCCGGGGCACAGGCTATCGGCCCGAGGCCTGGGCGGTGCGGCTGCATGGCCTGGCGCTGCCGGAGGCCAACAGCTTGACCATCGATGAGGTTTACGAGTGTTTCGGCTCTGATGATGAGAACCTGGCGCGGCGGCTGGAGATGGCGCGAGCGGTCGGGCTGGGCTACCTGGTGATGCGGCAGCCCGGTTATGCGCTCTCGGGCGGCGAGGCCCAGCGCCTGAAGATCGCGGGCGACCTGTACCGCAAGACCAGCCGCCCAACGCTCTACATCCTCGATGAGCCCACGCTCGGCCAGCACCTGGAGGACGTGGCCCGCCTGACTGGCGTGCTGCACCGGCTGGTCGATGCCGGGCACTCGGTCGTCGTCATCGAGCACCACACCCACCTGCTGGCCGCCTGCGACTGGCTGATCGAGCTGGGCCCCGGCGGCGGCCCCGACGGTGGGCGGGTCATCGCCGCCGGCACACCCGAGACGGTTGCCGCGGGCAAGACGCCGACGGCCAGTTATGTGAGAGACGTGATGCATGAAAAAACAAATGGGCAGATTTCGCCAGGAAACTCGTGATGTTGGCCAAGGCATTGTTGAAGTTGCGCCAGGAAACTTATGCGTCTCCCTGGCGAGACGAATCTGTCGCATCTGTGCTGCCGGGTTTCTATTCCTGCGCGATAGGTGCTGGTTTCCTTTCCATCGAGAGGCGAAGTCGATAGTCATCTGCTATGCTCAGTGCTATACTACTTTCCAGCGTTATTCTACTCATCATCTTACAGGTCCACTATGTCAAAACGCTCCCGCCGATCCTTTATTCGAACGCTTTTCATCGTCCTTGCTGAAATCGTGATTACCCTTTGTGTGATCGATGTTCTTTTCCCACTTTTTGTTCCTGTGTCTGACTACCCTTACGTTCAGGCTGATGCTCAGCTTGGAATTCGTCGTATTCCCAATCAGTCTGGCCGCTGGGTTTATCGTGGAGGAGAAGAAGTCAACGTACATTGGCACACCAACGCTCAGGGCTGGATATCTTCGTATGATTACATTACTGCCCGCGCTGGTGTACCCCGGATCGCTGTAGTTGGCGATTCTTATGTCGAAGCGCAGAATGTGGAAACCTCCGAATCTTTTCCGGAGCAGCTTCAGCAGTATCTCCCATGTGAGGCTGAAGTATACCGCTTTGGCATGAGCGGCGCCTCGCTGGCCCAATACTGGGCTATTCTCCAGGAAGCAGTGAAGTACCAACCGGATATCACGGTCATCTCCATCGTCGGCAATGATTTCGAGCAGAGCCTTGGCCCGAATGCCTTCGGTCTACACTGGTACTTTCGCCCAGATGGTATGGGCAGGTTCGTTGCTGTTAAGCCAATGGAGTTCGAGGCCGATTGGCTATCCCGTTTGCTGGATCATTCCTCACTTCGGCGCTATATCAGGGGTAATCTAATGGGCTGGATAGTCGAGAGCTACCTGGTCACGCAACCGCGAGAACTGCCTGATGTTCAGCCTGCTACCCGAGAAGAAATTGAGGCTTTTGTGCCGTTTATCTTGGCTGAGTATCAGCAAATAGCAGAGGCCAATGATACTCGGCTTATCTTGACGCTTGAATCTGATCGCGCAACGCTCTACGGCATAGACCCAAGCCCATTGTTCTACCCAACTGTCATGACGATGGAGGAGGCCCGGCAATTGGTAATGGAGAACGCTGCAGCGCTGGGCATACCGATAATAGATCTGACCCCTGTCTTTGAGGCAGACTACGCAGCTACCGGTGAACAGCTAAACTTCCAGCTGGATCTCCACTGGAACCGGCGGGGGAATCAGATTGTTGGAGAGCACCTGGCCAATCAACTCGCATCAGAGATATGCAAGTGATCCGTCCGCACAAGACCAGCTATGTCCTTGAGCAGTCTGGAGAAGAGGATGATCGAAACTGTACCGGACATTGTAGATAATGCGTTCCTTTACTTTCACTCTGCCCGCTCGTGGGGAGGTGACATCGCTCCGTTTGTCGACATGCTGCGGGCGGAGCTGCTAGGCGCCTACGTCTGCGCGAGTGCTCGGGACGGTGCGGGCCTGTCGGGCTGGGCTACCTGGTGATGCGGCAGCCGGGCACTCGGTCGTTGTCATCGAGCACCACACCCACCTGCTGGCCGCCTGCGACTGGCTGATCGAGCTGGGCCCCGGCGGTGGCCCCGACGGTGGCAGAGTGATCGCCGAGGGCACACCGGAGGAGATGGCAGCAGGAGAGACGCCGACGGCGCCGTATCTGTGGGAGGTGTTGGGATGGGCAAGTGGGTAAATACGTAAATATGTGAGACGTCATGACTATCTGCCGCTGGTGGGCTGAAGTCTGCGCATTATGCAGCAACATGGCAATGCTCCTTTATAGCATGGCAATGTTCCTTGATAACATGGTGATGTTCCTTGATAACATGGCGACGTTCCTTCATAACATGGCGATGTTTCTTGATGACATGGCGATGTTTCTTGATGACATGCCGATGTTTCTTTAGGACATCACAACGTTTCTTCATAACATGGCGATGTTTAGGCTCGATGCCATGTTATTGGTTGCCGGCTAATGTCATTCCCGCGAAAGCGGGAATCTGCTTGTCATCCTTATGGATGCCTGCTTTCGTAGGAATGGCATGGCTGGCGAAGATATTGTTAGGGGGCGGAATGGAGTTCGTTGTGGGTACATATCCGTCACCAGCGTAAATTCTCTCAACAGTCCTTGTTACGGGACTCCGAGCTGCTTACATGCAGGGTTCTAACTCACGCCTCATCCCTCAAGCCTCATGCCTGTTTTTACGGAGGTCCGATGACCTGGATACCACTTCTGCTTACCGATCCCTCGCCGTGTCTGCGGCTGCGGGTTTTACAGGATCTGCTCGGACGCGGCGACCACGACACCGAGGTCCGCGAGCTGGCTGCCATGCGTGACGATGACCCGCCGGCGGCCGGTTTGCTGGCCTGCCAGGGGGATGATGGCTCGTGGAGTACATCGGCCCTGGAGGGCAACATCCCCGGCGGCAGGCTGCAGGCGACATCGCAGGCACTGACCCGGCTGGGCTATCTTGGCTTCGGCATGACTCATCCGGCGGTGGCGCGAGGGGCTGACTATCTCTTCTCCCACCAGAGCCGCGATGGCTCGTGGGAGAAGGTGAATATCCAGCAGGAAACCAGTAAAGGCCACGACCGCGGCTATTACGACATGATGCCGCTGCAGACGGCCATACCGCTGCGCGGGCTGGCGGCCTGCGGGTACGCCACCGATCCCCGCGCCGAGAAGGCCTTCGATTGGCTGTTGGCACAGCGCATGGATGACGGCGCCTGGCCGACAGGTGTCGTCAATGATAACTACGGTTATGTGGCCGGCTACCGGCGCATCGCCCACTCGCGCTGGGGGTGCCGATCGAATACCACCGGCGCGCTGATCTGTCTGGCGCTGCATCCCGAGCGGCGCAAGGGCGAGGCGGCCCGGCGGGCGCTCGGGATGCTGCTGGGGCGCGAGACCCGCGAGCTTCAGAATATCGGCTTCGAGGTGGCGCGCACCGTCGGCGCAGAGCCGGCCGGCGGCTGGATTACCTATTTTGCCCGCTTCGACCTGGCCCTGATCCTCGACCTGTGTTGGCGGATAGGCGCCGGCACCGACGATGCCCGCGTGGCCGACCTGGTGGCTTGTTTGCAGGAGCTTCAGGGCGAGTACGGGGTCTGGGAATACGCCAACCGCCCCCAGGCCTCACGCTGGGTCACCTTCGACATCCTGAGGTCGCTCTCCCGGCTTGAGGGTGAAACTCATTGGGTGACCTTCCAGCCGCGCACGCCTTTTCAGCCCTACCAGCGCGGCCCGCGGCGGTTCTGAACGGGCTCACGGCTCGCTCGTTGATAGGGCATGGCCGCTAAAACAGGCACGCAAGCTTCGACGCTGCCAAAAGAGGTACAATCTGGACTGTTCCAGAGCTTCTTGGCCCGGCCTCAGCCATGGATGGCCTGCTGCCTGTGGCGCAGGGTTTGCAATCATCAGTCATCACTCATCCAGTCGTCAATGGATTTGTTCAGTACTATTTTTCAAAGGAAGATATTCATGGGGAATAAACACGAGACCGCTACCCTGGCGGCCGGCTGCTTCTGGTGTGTCGAGGCGGTTTTTCAGCGGCTGAAAGGTGTCGAGCGGGTTGTCTCCGGTTACACGGGCGGGGATGTCGAGAACCCTTCTTACCAGCAGGTGTGTACCGGCGCCACCGGTCACGCCGAAGCGGTGCAGGTTACCTATGATCCCACCGTTATCAGTTATGCCGATTTGCTGGAGGTTTTCTGGCACATCCACGATCCAACCACGCTGAACCGGCAGGGGGCTGATGTCGGGACGCAGTACCGCTCAGCTATCTTCTACCATTCCGATGAGCAGAAGGCTGCTGCGGAGAAGTCCAAGCTCGAAGCAGAGGCATCGGGGAGCCGGAAGAAGCCTATCGTGACCGAGATAGTGCCCCTCACACGCTTTTATGAGGCCGAGGGCTATCATCAGGACTACTATAACCTCAACCCCAACCAGGGTTACTGCCGGCTGGTCATCGACCCAAAGATCAAGAAGTTCCAGAAGCAGTATGAGGAGAAACTGAAATGAGCAGTCTGGCGTAAATGCGGGCAGTGTCTTACTAAACCGGTGAGGCTCGGTGTCTCCAACCGGCTGGTGTGGTTAGGCGCAAACAGACCCAGGGTTTGCGCCCACAGGTCGTCGATGCCTATCTTGCCCAACTTGTTCAAGTTTTCCGGCTAAGGGATACTTACGCCGCGAAACTCCGGAATGAGATGAAGTCAATTTGGCCATCGAATGCGGCTGATTGGATTTGCAGTCAGTTACATGGTATCCTCAATTATGGGCACTTCAAGTGTGAACTACCAATCGAACTTTCTGATGTAGAGATGTAGATTGGTGAGTGGCGAGCAAGGTGCAGACCATAGCAACCGGTTTCGGTGCATAACGCAATCTAATACCGCAAAAGATACGATGAGCATGATTAGGTTGTATCTTCCTCAAAAATAGTTATCAAAGATCAATAGTGGTCATATTTACCAGCTCTTCGTTCTAGACCCATGCTCCTATTGTGCCTGGTAGATCATCAATGTGCGGCAACGTGACGGAGCCGTCACCCATGATGCGTCATGTCTCAGCCGGCGCTGCCGAATAGCCGGGCGGTTATCGTTTTACATCATATGTCTATTGTGAAAGTTGTTGTGTCGGGCATTGTTTGACATGCGATATGGTTGCTATCTTCAATGTCCAATTGTCCTGAACTTGCGGGCCGTAGCCGAGGAGGATGATGGATCATAATAACGGAAATTCTGACAATCAAGGCCATGTGGTATCGGTGCGGGGCAGCGTGGTTGTGGTTCATTTTTCACGCCAACTTCCACCGATGCACACCGAGCTGCGGGCCGGCGCCAACGAGGAAATGGTGTTCGAGGTCATCACTCACCTGGACAACCATCAAGCACAGGGCATCGCTCTGACCAGCACCCAGGGGCTGGCCCGGGGTGCACCGGTAATCAACACCGGACACCCGCTGCGTGTGCCGGTTGGTGAAAGGGTGCTTGGCCGGGTATTCAACGTGTTCGGCGAGACGATAGATCGCAAAGAGCCGGTGACCGGCGGCGAGTGGCGCGACATTCGCCAGCCATTGGTGCCTCTGACCCAACAGGCCACGCGCTCAGAGATCTTTCAGACCGGCATCAAAGCCATCGACGTACTGACTCCCTTGGAACGAGGCGGTAAGGCAGGCCTTTTTGGCGGTGCCGGTGTGGGCAAGACGGTGTTGGTCATGGAGTTGATCAACAACATGGTCGGTCAGTATGAGGGTACGACCGTTTTCTGTGGGGTCGGCGAGCGGGTGCGCGAGGCAGAGGAGCTTTATCGCCAAATCCGGGAAGCCGGTGTGTTGGATAACACGGTGATGCTCTTTGGGCAGATGAATGAATCACCGGGGGCCCGTTTTCGTGTAGCCCATGCTGCCCTGACCATGGCTGAGTATTTTCGGGATGACCTGCATAAGGATGTGCTGGTGCTGATCGACAACATTTTCCGCTTTGTGCAGGCTGGGGCCGAAGTCTCAGGATTGATGGGGCAGATCCCCTCGCGGTTGGGCTATCAGCCAACGCTATCTTCCGACCTGGCTGAGTTGGAGGAGAGAATCTGTAGCACGCAGAGCGGTGCTATTACTTCAGTGCAGGCCGTTTATGTACCGGCCGATGATTTCACCGACCCGGCTGTGAGCCACACATTCAGTCACCTTTCGGCATCTATTGTGTTATCTCGTGACATGTCCAGCAAAGGTCTGTATCCGGCCATCGACCCGCTGCATTCCGATTCCAAGATGTTGGCTCCGCCCATTGTGGGTGATCGACATTATCATATTGCCCGCCAGGTACGAGAGACACTGGCAGGCTACGAAGAGCTCCAGGATGTCATCGCCATGCTGGGCATGGAGGAACTCTCTCCTGAAGATCAACAGACGGTCAACCGGGCCCGCCGGCTGCAGCGCTTTCTGACTCAACCTTTCTTCGTTACAGAGCAGTTCACAGGCTATCATGGCCGGTTGGTAAGTCTGGATTCGGCCCTGCTCGGTTGTGAGCGCATTCTGAATGACGAGTTTAGCGACTATCCTGAGCGGGCGCTGTACATGATCGGCGAGATCGAGGAGGCGGAGAAATGATGAATCTCAAGATCTCGCTGCCTACCGGGCTGCTCTACGAGGGCCAGGTGCGTAAGGTGAGCGCCGAGGCAGCTAATGGCTCGTTCATGATGCTGCCTCGCCATATCGACTTTGTAACCTATCTCATCCCCGGCATCCTTTTTTTTGACACGGCAGGAGAGGAGCCTGAAGAAATATTCTTTGCGGTTGACGAGGGCATTCTGGTCAAGCGCGGCCCCGATGTGTGGGTCTCGACCCGTAATGCCGTGCGCAGCACCGACCTGAAGGCGTTACACCGTACCATCAACGAGCATTTTGAGGTTCTCAATCAGCACGAGCGTCTGGCGCGATCTGTACTTTCCCGCATGGAAGCCGATTTCATGCGCCGTTTTCTGGAACTGGAAGGTTAGGTACATGAGTGACTTAACAGAAAACACACAAGAAAAGCAAGAAGAGGATGCTCGGCACAAGATGCTCAGGGAAATAGAAGAGAAACAGTCGCGAAAAGTGTATGCCCGGCATACCAAGCATCAGAGCACGTGGTTTGGCCTGGGCATGATGGGTACTATCGGTTGGACCGTGGCTATCCCCACTTTGCTGGGTGTGGCGCTGGGAATCTGGATCGACGCTCATTGGTCTAGCCCTATCTCTTGGACACTGACGTTGTTGATCGGCGGCCTGCTCATGGGCTGTGTGAACGCCTGGTTGTGGATCGATCGCGAGCAAAAGGCCATGGAACGTGAGCGTGCAGAGGAGGAACGCAATGTTGAATAAATGGTTGTCGCTGGTACCGGCAGTGATCGCCGGTGTGGCGCTGGGGGCTTTTTACTTTGGCGGCCTGTGGCTGACAGTCCAACAGCTAACCAAAACCCGTCGGCCTGTATTGTTAGCACTTGGAAGTCTGGTCATCCGCCTTGGTATGACGCTGCTGGGTATATTTTTGGTAACCGGTGGGGAGTGGGTCAAGATTGGTATCTGTCTGTTGGGCTTTTTTGCCATGCGTACCATTTTGGTGCACCGTTGGCAGCCTCAGATGTCTCCGGCAGTTGAGAGAGGGAGCAGCCATGGAACTCAGTCCTGATGCTACCATCTATTGGCAGTGGGGGCCGATTATCCTGAATGCAACGCTGGTTTATACCTGGGTTGTCATGGGTGTTCTGACTATGGGTTCATGGCTAATCACCCGCAACCTGTCTACCGAGCCGGAGATGTCACGCTGGCA
Organism: Anaerolineae bacterium; assembly: GCA_016927375.1. GTDB lineage: Bacteria > Chloroflexota > Anaerolineae > Aggregatilineales > UBA3940 > JAFGMS01. Next base: position 719 of record JAFGMS010000330.1, on the reverse strand, counting down.
GGGCGCGCTCGAAACAATCGTGACGACTATCCAAAGCCAGATCCGTGACATAGCTCAGCAGGATTCTACTCCCTATTTGCCCTTCATTGGCACCCTGTTTCTCTTCATCTCTGTTTCAAATCTGTTAGGCATCGTACCCTTCCTCGGGTCGCCAACCGGTTCTCTGTCTGCTACGACAGCTCTGGCACTGTGCGTATTTTTCGCGGTTCCGGTGTATGGCATCAGTCAGGAAGGTTTGGTGAACTACCTAAAACACTATGTGGAGCCAACGCCTATCATGGCTCCTTTTCACATCATTTCCGAGGTCTCACGCACGTTGGCGCTGGCGGTACGCCTCTTTGGCAATGTGATGAGTGGTGGGCTGATTGTGGCCATTCTGCTATCAATCGTACCGCTTTTTCTGCCTGCCGTCCTGAATGCCCTGGAACTGCTCATTGGGCAGATTCAGGCCTACATTTTTGCCGTACTGGCCATGGTCTACATTGCCTCGGGCATCAGCGCGAGAGGCGAACAAGGACAAGAAAATAGATAAGGGAGCTGCTTGTGAACAGAAGTCGCGGATGGGGATGAAAGCCACCGAAGATTTTTGACGCGGTATTCGACACTATTTCAAAGGAGTGGTTCATGAGCATAAGCTCACCAATGGGAATGAAAATAGCAGCAGCTTGTAAGTGATTGTGGCGTATGGATTCCCGCTTTCGCGGGAATGACAGAATTGG
>JAFGMS010000329.1 GCA_016927375.1 Anaerolineae bacterium | reverse complement strand
TGTTCGAGCATCCTTTTGGGCGTGTGCCGGTGACCAGCGACCGCCAGTTCTGGAACGTCGTCGCCTATATTCACCAGAACCCCCATTCCTCAATGACTCGATGCGGGATCTTCCTGTATGGTCTTACCGTCTATCCAGCGCCGCCTCTATGGCCCAGACGGACAGCGGGCGCATGTACATGCCGGCGCGGAAGTTGCCTCGCGCATCCCAGCCTTCCGGCGTGCGGAACCATAAGCCATCTTCATAGGTATGCCGGTAAACGCCGTAGGCTGTTCCCCAGGCCTGGTCATCCAGGCCACGTAGGAGCATGTGGGCGGCCAGCATGTAGGTCGTTCCGGTCCACACTTCGTCTCCCTGCTCGGTCTTGGTGGCTGTTCCGTCGGGCATGATGCCGTTGACGGCTCCCATCTGGCCGTTCTGAAACATCAAGACATTGTGATCGTAGACGGCGTTCAGGGCGCTGTCGACCTGCGCGTCCGGCAGAATGGCGTGGCCGCTGATGCGGGCATACCATTCCCCGGCCAGTTGATCGGCCATGATGGCATCGGTTGTCTCGTCATAATTATAGTACTCGCCGTTCCAGAGTTTGTCTTCATAGGTTGCAATGGCCTGGTCCAGCTGTGCGGCGTAATTGGCCGCAGCGGCTTCGTCGCCGAGCATCCCGGCCATCTGGCTCATGGCATACAGGGCTGATATCCATAGGCCGCCGCTGTAGGCACTGACGCCGGTGGCAGGCCAGGTATCGTAGGTCTGGTCGGGGATGCCGTCGTTCTCGGGGATGCCGTCACCGTCTTCATCCATGGTTGCCAGGTAGTTCATCGCCGTGACGGCTGCCGGCCACAGCTCATCGACCAGCTCAGGGCGATCAAGCAAGACGGCATCGCGGTAGAGCCGCAGCACAAACTTGGCGTTGAGGTCTTTCCAGACGTTGACGTTCTGCCAGGTGTAGGCATTGGGAAGCAGCCAGGGCGCCTCATCCGGCGAACCCAGATCGTGAGGAACGGCCCCGGATAACTTGCGCGTGGCCCTTTCATTAGTAGAGCCGATGATAAACTCCTCCGGGTTCTCCTGGTCGACGGTCGCGGCAAAGCCACGCATGATGCCTACTTCAATCTCCGGCCACAGCTGCATTAAGGCAAACGAGGCGTAGAAATCCACATCGAAGGTGTTGTAGAAGAAGTAGTCGTAGCATTCCAGGTAGGCGAAGCTTCCCAGATAGTCCGGGCCGGGGTCGGGCTCATCGACCATGCCATGCTCCCAGGCCGTGCCGCCGTCGGCTATGAAGTAAAGATCGTTGAAGAGAGCTGTCTTGTACCACAGCGGGCGCGACTCGTCGGCCAGGATTGGCTCCTGCCAATCGGTGATGGCCTCGTGCCACTCGTCGGCGTTGGCCAGTCCATCGACGGCAATTTGCCAGGCATTGTCGCCATCACGGCCATAGAAAGCCGTGTAGCGCCGGTACCACTGGTCGCCCTCACCAAACTCCATGATGGGCGAGTCCCAGGCCATGACGAAAGGCACCGAGAGCGATTCCCCAGGCTGGAGATCAAAGGTAACGGCCACGCCGCCGCCCAGTCGCTCCGAGCCTGCGCCAGGAGATGGATCATCAACATTGTCCAGTGCGCCGTCGGCAGCGAAGTCTTCCCAGATGTCTGCACCGTCGCCGTTTACCACAAAGCGGCTGCGATAGCTGACGGTCACGCCGGGGGTCTCCAGTGCGGCTACGGCTGCCGTTCCCTCGCTGTTCTTCTGGTTAGTCCCCATCTCGATACCAACGATCTTGCCCAGGTCCGTCTCCTCGGCGCGGACTGTGTGCACCTGTCCTTTGACCCAGTTGAGCATGTTCCGGTTGGTGAACATCACGCCGGTTGTGACGGGTTCGTCGGTGGGGTTGGAGGCAGTCCAGACGAAGAGAGCGACAGGATAACTGCCGGCCTGGTAATCACCAGGGATGATGGGCGAGAACTGCTCGACGCTGAGCTCAACCGGCAGTTCCTCCCAATCATAGACGAACCACGAGCGCGGGTAGAGGGCATAGTAATTGCCTGCCCCAACGGGGTAATTCCACTGCCAGGCATCGAGGTTCTTTTCCGGCTCCCCCGTCCACAAAGCCTGGGCGACGGATTTATCTCCCTGGCTGGCGTAGACGCTGAACATGTTGGCTGCGTAGGTCTGGTACTCGTTCGCAGTTGGCTTCAGGTGCCAGCGGGCGAAATCCCCAGCGTAGGTGCGAGAGAACGTGCCTGCACCAATGCCGCCCAGCGGCGCGCCCTGCATGGGACCATCGTCGGTGATGGGATAGTTGGTCTTGATGGTCGGTGGGCTCTCAACAGGAAGCCCGATCGGGCGCGACCAGGCAGCTTCCGGGATGCCCAGGTCGGTGGCCGTTCTGGCCCGCTGTGCTGCCCGGGTTGGCAGTATCTCCACTGTGGGCGGCGGAGATGGCGGAGATGTCGGTGCTGGTGTTGGCCCCGTACAGCTTGTGAGGCTGCCCAGCAGGTTGGCAAAGAGCAGGAGTAGGGTGAGAATGGAAATGGTACGCTTTGGCTTCATGGCGAATTCCTTTGGAAGTAGCAGCGAGCAACGAGCAATGAGCAGCGAGTAATGAGCAGCCAGCAATGAGCTAAAAGCTCTGCCAAGTGCCTTACAACAACAATCATCATTATGGAGTTTCTTGGAGTGCGGCGTGCCGCGCTATTTTTACCGCAGTTCTTCGCGGAACGCATAAATTGCTATGATAAGAACTACGCGAGCTATGGATAATGTGAGAATCTGCGGTGGATGAAGTAGAATTATCATGAGTCTTGTGGGTTATGAAGGAACTTCAGAAGCATCTGCCACGATCTTAGGACTTCTAATTCATGCCTCATGCCTCGTCTCTTATATTTTGGAGGAGTTTCATGCAAATTACATTCCTGGGCGGTGCCGATGAAGTCGGCGCCAGCAGCACGCTGATCGACATCGCCGGGCACACCGTCCTGGTTGACGCCGGTATTCGCATCTCGCCGCGCACCAGCCGGGGCATCCAAAATGATCAACTGCCCGATCTCCATCCCATCAGCGCGGCGGGCGGCCCGGATGTCATCCTGGTCACCCACGCCCACACCGATCACACCGGCGCGCTGCCGCTGGTGGTCGAGCAGTACCCGCAGGTACCCGTGCTGGCCACCCGCCCGACCGTCGATCTGGTACGCATCCTGCAGGCCGACGCACAGCGCATTATGCAGAGCCGCCAGGATGAGGAAGGCGAGCTGCCGCTGTTCGATGAGATTGCCGTCGAGCGGCTGATGGGCGCTTTCCAGCCCGTCGATTTTCGCCAGCCGGTGCGGCTTGGCAGCGGTCTCCAGGTGACTTTTTATCCGGCCGGGCACATCGCCGGCGCGTCAATCCTGGCCCTGGAGAGCGAAGAGGGTACCCTGGTGATGTCGGGCGACCTGTCGTTGGCGGGGCAGCGGGCGGTGGTCGGCGCCGGTCTGCCGAACCTCAAGGCGGACGCGCTGGTGCTCGAAAGCACCTATGGCGGCAAGCTGCACGCCAATCGAACGGCGGAAGAAAAGCGCCTGATCGATACCCTCATTCAGATCACCGAGCAGGGCGGCAAGGCGCTCGTCCCGGCCTTTGCGCTGGGGCGCGCCCAGGAGGTGCTGCAAATCCTACTGGCCTTTCGCGACCAGCTCAAAGTACCCGTCTATGCCGATGGCATGGTAAGGGCAATCTGCCGGGCTTATTCAGCCTTCCCTGATGAGTTGCCCAGGCACACCGTCGAGGCAGCCGGGGATGATCACCTGTTTTTCCGCAAGAACATCCAGCAGGTGAGCAGCGCCGCCCAGCGTGAGGAAATCTGCCGCGGCGAGGGCCCGGCCGTCATCGTCGCCAGCAGCGGGATGCTGACCGGCGGCGCGTCGACGTTGTACGCCAAAGAACTGGCCGGTGATCCGCGCAACGCAATCTTGCTGACCGGCTACCAGGACGAGGAAGCGCCGGGCCGCTTCTTGCAGCGCGTCCTGGCCCAACACGAGTCCGGCGAGGAGGTCACGCTGCGCCTGGGCGACCAGGCGGTGACGCTGCGCTGCGCGCTGGGTACCTATTCGCTCTCCGCTCACGCCGACGAGGCCGAGCTGATCAACACGGCCGAGCGTCTCGATGCACAGGAGGTGCTGCTGGTTCACGGCGACCCCGGCGCCCGGCACAGTCTGGCTACCAACCTGCGCCAGCGCGAGCGGCGCGTCAAGACGCCCAAGATCGGGCAGACGCTCACTTTTGACTTCGCCGCCCGGCCCTGGGCGATGGGGCAGGTCAAGGGCGGGGCGGAGACGCGCCCGCTTGAGCCTGCCGAGCTGTGGGAGAGCCTCAAAGCGCAGGCCGGTGACTTCTACAGCGCCAGCGAGATCGCCCGCATGTGGTGGGGCGACTCCGGGCGCAGCAAAGAGGTCATCAGCATTCTCACCGCTGCTCCGGTCTATTTCGCCCCTGATTGGCGGCGGCAGGACCTTTTCCGCGTCAAGTCGGCGGAACAGGTGGCCCGCACCCAAAGACAGCGGGCGATGATGCTGGCGCACCCGGACCTGGTCGGGCAGCTCATTGTCTTGCGTGACAGCAATAACCGCCCGCGTGCCGGTATCGTCACCAGTGCTACCGCCGATGCCTTTGAGGGGCGCATGCACAACGCCAAGGGCACGCACTACCCGGCCGACGCGCTGGTATGGGCGGTCGCGCCCTGGCACCATTTCCCGGTTGATGAAGAGGCGGGCAAACGCAAGCTGAGCACAGTGGTGCGCGACGCGCAGGCGATCCAGGATGCACTGCTGCCGCTGGCAGAGCGCCAAAACCTGGTGGCCCGCGGAGAGCCCATCGACCCGGCCAGATTGCTTCCCGACGAGCTGCCGGAAGGCGCCACCAGGGAGATCGCGCTACTGGCCATCGTGCTGTCGCTGGCCCACGACGGCGCCGTCTGGACGCCGGATGGGCTGATCCCCCAAAGGGCGATGCAGGGCGAGCCGATGGAGCAGAACCAGGCCCGCGAGCTGGCGTTGGCGACCTTCCCCGATGAGGCGCGGCTGCGCAAGGTGGGCATGGAAGTGCACCGGCGCCGCATGACTCTCACCTTCGATTTCCCCGGCATGGCTGCCAGGCGTTACGCGGAGCAGATCGAGCAGGTGATGGATCAGACCGGCTGGGAAGTGACTTACAATCCGCAGGTCAACCAGCAGGCGCTCAGCATGGCGGTGCTCGATGTTCTGCCGGCCGGCACGCGCATCAACAAGGGGCCGTCCTACTTCATGGACCGCCGCGAAGTGCAGGTCGAGGTCGACGCGCCGGGCGACTTCACCCCCATCGAGCAGGCCTACCGGGAGCTGACCGGCTTCCGCCTGACGGTTCTGCGGCCCGGCGAGCCGGTCTTCGACCAGGCAGCCGAGCCTGTTGCCGTGCTGTCCGGCGAGAAGATGGAGATCAATGCTGCCTACGGCGTCATCCGTGAGGCGCTGGAACCGTACGGTCTGTACAAGACCAGCCTGAAGGGTGGGGGAATCGTGCTGACCTTCGTCTCGCCGCAGGTCGGCGAGCGCTACCTGGAGCGCATCGAGGAGCTGGCCGGGAAGACCGGCTATGCGCTCAGCATTCACCCGCACCCCAACCAACAGCAGATACTGCAAATCGCCCAGCAGCAGATGCGCAACGCCGGTTGGTCGATCCGCAAAGGCCCCGGCATCCACGTCGACCGCTGCGCGCTCAGCGTCACGCTCACCACCGAGCCCGACCCGGACGAGGTGGCCAAAGTCAGCGCGGCCATCGAAGAGCAGACGGGGTATCAGATGGAAGTCAGTTCTTAGTGATTGGTGATCGGTTCTCTTCGTTTCTGCGCTCTGTGTGGAATGCCGGTGAAGGGGCTGAGAGTACGAGAAGACTTCAAGTAGGACAGAGACCCTAAGGGTTTTGAAAACCCTTAGGGTCTTGCCCGACTATCTCGTATATTGATCGACAGCAATGGTGAAGACAATTGAAGACTGGTGAGAAGGACGGCGCTGAATCTCACCCCCTGCAGCGGTGGCCGATAGCTATGTCAGCGACGTCTCCCTCTCCGCGCGGCGGAGAGGGGCGCAGATCGCGTATCGAAATGCTACGCTTCTCAGGGGTGAGGTTGTGCTCGCCAGACCGGGCTTGGCCGGCTTGTCCTCGTTATTTTCCGGGTGCTACCTGAAATCTGTAGTTTGAATCCTTTTTTGAACTGATGAAGATATATCCCAACGCTTTGGCGCGCCGGCAAGAAATTCGTTGCATTCGTGGATCAAAACCAAGCTCACGCTGATCTTGAGTTAACGCTTATGCCTGGGGCCCCCACGATTGCCTGATGCTTCCCCTATGAGATCCCAGCGCCCACGATTGCCAAAAAAGCCTTGCTTGCATACCATTGGGTTGGGCCTCCACAGCAGTTCATCTCGTTGCATCATTACCATTAAAGAGGCGTTTGGTTGTCTATTTGTCTTTCTTTTGCACCATAGATCAAGGACCCAAGCCTATGCGCACATCCAATTCCTTGCCCCGCAGTGTCCCTGAGGCACAGGGCCTCCCATCTTCGGCAATTTTGGCTTTTGTAAAGGAGGTCGAGGCGTCCATCGATAGTCTGCACAGCTTCATGCTGCTGCGGCATGGGACGGTAGTGGCCGAAAGTTGGTGGTACCCATACAAGCCGGATACACCCCACATGCTATTCTCGCTGAGCAAAAGCTTCACGTCTACGGCAGTTGGGTTGGCTGTTGATGAAGGCCTGCTTTCTATAGACGCCCCGGTGCTGTCGTTCTTCCCGGGCGATGCTCCCAAGAAGGTCGGCCCCAACCTGGAGGCCATGCAGGTACAGCACCTGCTTTCGATGTCGACCGGGCATGACCAGGACACGACGGAGGCAGCCTTCAGCCGCCGAGATCGCAATGCTGTCAGGGGCTTTCTCTCGCTGCCGGTGGAGCATGTCCCTGGGACGCACTTCGTCTACAACACCGCGGCCAGCTACATGCTCTCGGCCATCGTGCAGAAGCTTACCGGCCAGACCTTGCTCGATTACCTAACGCCGCGCCTGTTCGAGCCGCTGGGCATCCAGGGAGCCACATGGGAGAGCTGGGTCGATGGGGTGAACCTCGGCGGGTGGGGAATGAGCGCCAAGACCGAAGACATCGCCCGCTTTGGACAGCTTTACCTGCAAAGAGGCATGTGGAACGGCCGGCGTATCGTGCCTGAGGCCTGGGTGGAAGAAGCCACGACAAAGCAGGTTGACAACAGTTCCAACTCCCCAGCCGATTGGCAGCAAGGCTACGGCTACCAGTTCTGGCGCGGCCGCCACAACACCTACCGCGGTGATGGGGCCTTTGGGCAGTACTGCATCGTCATGTCCGATCAAGATGCTGTGCTGGCCATCACCAGTGGGGTGAATGACATGCAGGCGGTGCTGGATACCGCCTGGGGTAAGCTCCTGCCGGCGATGGGCACCGGCAAGGCGGCTGTAGATAATACAGCGGCCGATGAGCTGGGGCGCGCACTGAAAAGCCTGGCACTGGCCCCGCAGCAAGGTGCCGCAACATCACCGCTGGCGGCGCGGCTTTCAGGCCGGACATACGCCTTCGAGCCGAACGACGAGACACTGCATTCCTTATCCTTCGATTTTAGCTCCCACAATGCGAAACCTGCCCAGAGCTGTACCTTGACCTACCGATTGCTTGGCGGCGGCAAACGGCGCGGCACGCATCGTTTGACCTGTGGCTATTGCACCTGGGCTGATGGTGTTGCGGCCTTCGATGCCCATGTGCCGGGGCGTGTCACTATGCCACAACTGCGCGCTGCCGCCAGCGGCGCATGGACGGCCGTCGATACCTTTATGATAAAACTGTGCCAGGTCGAGACGCCATTCATCGCTACCATCACCTGCCGCTTTGCGGATGATAGGCTTTTCTTTGACCTCAAGTTCAACGTCGGCTTCGGTCCCACCGAGCGTCCACAGCTCATCGGACGGCTGGTGTAGGGGGGCATTCCCATTTTGTGACAATCCCGTCTAGAGGAGTGCCAGACCTCACTGGTTTAGCAAGTTGTTTGGTTGCCAAACTCACTTGACGATTGGATAACTGCCTGGTCATTGCAACAATCTGTTTTTCAATCGTCAATCACACAATAACTTGATCACTCCGTGATTATCTTGGGGGCCCGTGCATTGACCTTGTGCAATGTCCAGCAATTCCCGGTTTGAACTGGTATATCAAGAATGCGCCCAGAAAAAAAACTGTTTCACCGCAGAGAGACGACCAAAGGTCGCGGCAGAGAACGCAGAGCAAGATACAGGGTTTTTGTCAGCAATCCCTGCTGCAAATCTCCAAAGCGGGAACTGCTGTGCAATGTCCTTCTTCTCAATCAAGCTATAATATAGTCAGGTAGTGCCCCGTACGATCAGGTTGACAAACACTCATCAGTGACAAATGAGGAACCAGTTATGAGGATAGAGGGTTTCATCTGGTTGGAAGAGATTGTTGAGAAGCTTGAGGTTAAGCACGGTGTCGTGCCAGATGAAATCGAAGAAGTGTTCGTCAACCGGCCAAAGGTCAAGCGCATGAACAGAGGGCATGTTCGCGGCGAGGATGTCTATCGAGCCTTAGGCCAAACGGAGGCTGGGCGTTATCTGGTAGTATTCTTCATACATAAAATGACCCGCGAGGCATTGGCTTTGAGCGCGCGTGATATGGACACGAAGGAACGGAAAAGCTATGCAAGATAAAAAGATTGAGCAGCAAGAACCAATACCGGAGAATTTCGATACCCTCGCGGAGTTCTGGCAGTTTTGGGATACACACAGCACGGCTGACTATGAAGATGATATGGAACCCATTGATATAGAGGTTGACTTAATCTCCAGCAAGGTCTATTGTCCAGTAGCGAAAGACCTGTTGCAGGAAGTACGTGCACAAGCACGCCGTCAAGGTGTATCGACCGAAACCCTCATCAACTTGTGGTTGCAAGAAAAACTGCGCGCTTCTGCCTGAGAAGTACGCAATGGGCAAAAGGTTACCCCGATGTGCATTGTTTTCCGGAAAGACTTTCATGCTGTCTCTGCCCTTACGTTCGAAGAGTGTCTGAGGCGCATTGAAGCGGAGGATGGGAGGCTGCTTCACGTCGTATCTGCCGCGTCGCAGATGCGTGCTGCCACTGCGGTCAGATATCTCGATCCGAATGCGGCGGCGTTTCGTATCGAGCAGGCTTTTTACCGGTCATCGACTATACGGGGAGAGAAGAAATATCGGGGCAATCAGGGTCTTTTTCTAGAAGGAAGGCTGAACCGGAGCCAGGATAACAGAACCGAAATACACGGAACAATGGTAACCACCCCGGTATGGTTCTTTGAGCAATATTGCTCCTCAGTGATATACAGCCTGGTTCCTGCAGGCATTGCTGGAATGACACTGTTTAGTTACTCCATTCCGTTGGCGGTATCGGTAAGCGCGGTGATTTTTGCCGGTGTGATGATCCTTCTAAGCCGGCATATTCATGCTCATCGTATGCGTCTTCAGAGGACTCTTACATCACTGCTTCATGCCTCACCTGGCGGTCAATAGTGATCATTCCATAGTTCACCTGACTTCCCAATCCTCATTTGCCTGCTTGCAGACTTGCACACCTGCCCACTTTCTGGGGGTTTTCCTCGTTTTGCCAGCCCCAAATCGCGGTACAATTTGTAGAGCGCGTTGGCAAAACATCCTGGAAGCTGTGTGAAACGATGGTTTTCAAGAATCTCTTACGAAGAAAAGGGCGTACCGTGCTGGCCGTGCTGGGCATTGGCATCGGCGTGGCATCGATTGTGGCGCTGGGCGCGCTGGCCGATGGCCTCTCGGCGGGCTACAGCTCGGTGCTGAGCGGCAGCGACGCCGATCTGGTGATCAGCGAACCGGATGCCTACGACATCATCATGAGCACCATCGATGAGAGTATTGGGCGCGATTTGCAGGCCATGCCGGAGGTCGATGCCGTTAGCGCGCTCATCCAGGGCATGATACAAACCGACCAGTCGCCCTATTTCTTCGTCTTTGCCTACAGCGAGGACAGCTTTGTCTTCGAGCGTTTCAACATCATCGAGGGAACAGATCTCTACTCGCGGGAGGCGCGCGCGGTCAGTGGACGCCCGATGCTGATCGGGACGGCCGCGGCTGAGGCGTTCGATAAAGGTGTAGGCGATACCATGCGGCTGGGCGGCAGCATGTACCGGATCACCGGCATCTACGAGACCGGTGTGGCCTTTGAAGAAGGTGGGGCGGTATTGCTCATCGATGATGCCCAGGCGCAGTTGGGCATGCAGAACCAGGTCAGCGCCTACTACATCCAGCTCCGCGAGCACATGACCGACCCCGAACGCGTAGAGCGCCTGCGGGAGCGCATCGGGGCTCACTACCCGGACATCTCCATCAGCACCACCGAAGACCTGGCAGGCAGCACTATTATGTCTCAGGCCCTGCAGGCAGCAGTCTGGACAATAGCAGCGCTGGCAATCCTTATAGGTGGGATCAGCATGATGAACTCGCAGCTGATGTCCGTCATAGAGCGCACGCGCGAGATCGGCATCCTGCGGGCGGTCGGCTGGCGCAGCTGGCGCGTGATGTGGCTGATCCTCTCTGAGTCGGTCATGGTCGGGCTGCTGGGCGGCACGCTCGGCATCCTGCTGGGGTGGGGGATGCTGCGTGCCTTCTCCGGCGCGCTTAGCCTGTTCGGCGCCCCCGTCGACCCGCAGTCGACGCAAATCGCCCAGGCTTTTGTTGTGGTGGTTGTCCTGGGCGTGCTCGGCGGCGTCTATCCGGCTTACCGCGCCTCGCAGCTGCAGCCCGTCGAGGCGCTGCGCTATGAGGATGGCTCGGGGGGCGGCGATACCACCCGGCTGCCAGTTGGCGGGATGGCAGCTCGCAACCTGTGGCGGCGCAAGGCGCGCACCCTGATGACCCTGGCTGTGATCGGCGTCACCATCGGGTCGATTACGCTGCTCAATGCCGTGCTTGATGGCTCTGAGGAGCTGGTCGGCGACATGGCTGGTGGGGCAGAGATCATCGTGCGCGAAGCCGATGTCGCCGATACCAGTCTGTCGTTCGTCGACCAGTCTGTCGGGGACAGCATCGAGCGCATGGCCGGTGTCGAAGGCATAAGCGGCATGCTCTTTACTGCCATCATGTCTGAGGACTTTGGGATGTTTCTCATCCAGGGGTACGACCCGCGGCAGCCGGCCATACAAGATTTCACCATCATCGAGGGTCAATCCATTCGTAATAATGGGCAGATAATGGTCGGCAAGCAGATGGCAGACGCGCAGGATATTGATGTCGGTGATATCCTTGAGCTGAGCAAGATGCGCTACCGCGTGGCCGGTATCTACGGGCACAGCGTCTCGGCCTACGAGCTGGGCGGTGTGATAACGCTGCGGGATGCCCAGAACTTCATGGGGCGCCCGCGCAAGGTTACCTTCTTCATGATCGACCTGTATGACCCCAGGCAGGCCGATGAGCTGGTGGAGGTCATCAACGCCAATTTTCCGGAGGCTCATGCGGCCGTCGCTGCCGAGTTCGCCGAGCAGCTCCCTGACATGCAGGCATCTCAGGGAATGTCAGATGGAATCGCGCTGCTGGCCATCCTGGTAGGTGGGGTGGGAGTGATGAACACCATGCTGATGGCGGTGCTTGAGCGCACCCGTGAGATCGGGACGCTGCGCGCTCTGGGTTGGACGCGCCGTGCCGTCATCTGGCTGATCCTGCGTGAGGCCGGGATACTTGGCCTGGCCGGCGGTATTGCGGGCATCCTGATTGCCTTTGGGCTATATCGCCTCATGTCGCTGATACCGACTTACGGCTCCATCTTGCCGGTTAACTGGACGGTCAGAGCCTTTGCCATCTCAATCGGCTCTGCGATTGCGCTGGGTTTGTTCGGTGGCATCTATCCGGCCCTGCGCGCCACCCGCATGCAGCCCGTCGAGGCGCTGCGGTACGAATAGGCATTGATGACTGACGACCAGAGGTCGTTTGGATTGCTGATTGACGATTGGAACAACAAGTGCAGGCGTAAGAAGATCGCTGTAAAGTAGAAACCAAGAACCAACAACTAACAACTACTGCAGGTGGAACCTTATGGAAGCGGAATTCGTAATCGAAACACATGAACTCACCCGAGTGTACGGTGATGGTGTGCCTATCTATGCGCTGAATGGGGTCAATCTGCAGGTGGCCCCGGGCGAGCTGGTGACCGTCATGGGGCCGAGCGGCAGCGGCAAGAGCACGCTGCTCAACATGGTCGGCGCATTAGATGTGCCGACCAGTGGGAAGGTCTATGTCAATGGGCGCGACTTGGCCACGGTGAGGAACAAGGACACGTTTCGCGGCGAGGAGATCGGGTTTATCTTCCAGCTTCACAACCTGATCCCTACCCTGACGGCCCGTGAGAACATCGAAATCCCCATGATCGGGCATCTGGGGCCCGGCAAACGCCACAAGCGCGCCGGGGAGCTGCTCGATATTGTCGGGTTGGGCGACCGGATGGGGCATTTGCCGAGCCAGCTCTCTGGCGGGCAGCGCCAGCGCGTGGCTGTCGCCCGTGCACTGGCCAATAATCCCCCATTGGTTCTGGCCGATGAACCGACCGGCAGCCTCGATTCGAAGGCCGGGCAGGAACTGATGGGCCTGCTGCGCGATCTCAACCAGAGCCAGGGTACGACCTTCTTGATCGTCACCCACGATGCATCAGTGGCCCGCCAGACCAGTCGCATTGTCATGATGTCCGACGGGAAAATCGTGCGTGAGGATATTGTGGGTACGCCGCTGCAAGAAGACCTGAAGGTCTGGAAGCACTCCGAGTTGGGCCAGCTAATCGTTGAAGGCAAGGTGCCGGAAGTCAATGGGTTCGAGCCTTCGCCCGAAGAGCTGTGTATCTTGCAGCGGCTGCTGGCTGAAGGGTAGTAATATCGTGGCTAAACTCTGAAGATAGGGACCAGATTCTCATCGTAGAAGCCATCACCCGAGGCAAAGACCAGGCCATTGCACTCTCTGGCAAGGAAGGTCTCAACAGTGTCTAGCATGGCCCAGCAGTTTTCATCCAATTCATCGCGAGAGCTCTCGATATCAATCAGCTGAACCGTCTCCTCCAAATGAGACAGAACGCTCTGTCGCGATGTTATCCTCCGGTTAGACTGAGCCACACCGACGAACAGGCCCCCAACCACCTCTTGAAACCGATACTCATACTCCAAATAACGCCTGAACACTATAGGCTCTTTGCCGGGATCGTATATCACACTCAGATATGACCAGTCTTCATCGTAGTCGCCCATCTCTTCCCATGATGGGTCCAGATACGGATCCTGGTCGAAATACACGCCCTCCAGAATGAAGGTGGCAAGCTCCTGAAGCGTAACCACTCTTGAGCTTGAGCAGAGGACGTATAACATATACCCTATTGCTCTCTCTTCAGCGTACAATAGCTTTATCTCAGCCTCCCATCAATTGGAAGAAAAGGGATTTCAAAGAGAGGAAAGTCTTATCTCATGTCTACTGCCTCCGCAAACTTTCTAATTGCCTCGATGTGCTCCCCGGCTGATGTGAACCCGCATCCCATGGTATTGACGCTCATGTGTGTCGCTCCGGCGGCTTCCCAATCGCGCATCCGGGTGGCCCACTCATCCGGGTTGCCGCTGCCGTACTTGAGACGCGGCTCCAGGCCGAAACCGGCGCGCGACCGGCCGGCTTCTTGCAGGTATCGAGCCAGCTTCTCCAGTGCCGGCCTAGCTTCCTCGGCGGTGGGGGTGTTGGTCATCCAGCCGTCGCCGATGCGGGCCATGCGGCGCAGCGCCTCGTCGGCGCTCCCACCGAACCAGATCGGGATGGGGCGCTGGACGGGCAGCGGGTTGACACCTGCATCGAGGATAGTATGCCACTGGCCCTCGAAAGCCACCAGCGGCTTCGTCCACAGCCGGCGCATGACCTCAACCTGCTCCTCGATGCGCCTGCCGCGGCTGTGGAAATCCTCGTTCAGGGCGGTGTACTCGACCGGGTTCCAGCCCAGGCCGATGCCCAGCCTCAGCCGCCCGCCGGAGAGCACATCGAGCGTGGCGGCCTGCTTGGCGACCAGCGCTGTTTGCCGCTGCGGCAAGATGATTATCCCGGTTGCCAGCTCGATTTTCCCGGTGATGGCTGCCATATAGCTGAATAATGCGAAGGGTTCGTAGAAAGAGTCTTTATGGGTGTACGGCCCCTGCCAGCCGCCGGGTCGATCCGGATTGGCACCCAGCACATGATCGTAGACCAAGATGTGGGTGAAGCCCAGTTCCTCGGCTGTTTGGGCGTAGTCTCGGATGGCGATGGGGTCGGCGGGGAATTCGATTTGTGGAAACACAACGCCAATTCTCATGATATGATCCTTCCTCTTGCTTCTGATTTTACACTGACATGGAAGTGAATTGAATCGTATGGGGGCATTTCACTTCAGTTGGAGGCATCTGCTTCAACTCACCAAAATCGTATTTGCCTCACTGGAAGCCCAGATAAAAATGACAGCGGGAAGTAGTTGCGTCCTTAACTCAGCACGTGTTGCTCAGCGCCCAGCACTGTCTGCAGGTAGGAGATCACCCCATTGAAAGCAGTGGCTCGACAGGGCATAATGGTATCAGAGTGTTGCAGTAACAAAATCTTTCTTCGTAACTTCACCGTGCTCTTGATTTTGGTCCATGCAACACTCTTCATTTTTTATCGTGAGTCGGACAAAGCCCCCAAACAAACCAAATTCAAACCAGATTCAACCCATTTCTTTATTGCATCTAGCCCCAGGCTGGGGTAGACTATAGAACAAGCGAGCATTGTGCTCGACTACCCAGCCAAAGGAGCATTGGCATGGCACTCTACAAGAATTCGTTTTATCCATTCTTCGGGTTGAGCAGTCTGCGCGGGCAAAGAGGGCAGCGTTGGGCGGATCTGGTTGATTGGATTAGCACACTCCCTGGCTCTGATCCCCACACGATGGCCTTTACCATGACCATCCGCCGGCTCAACCGTATGCGCTCGATGGAAAGCAAGCTTTGCTCTGACCCATTCTGTGCTATCTGTGCTGCCCAGGTTGTCGCTCTCTTTGATGGCAGCGAGCAAGAACTCCTCGATTTTTACTACAACAATCTCCAAGAAGTCCAATATGCAATTCGAAATATGCGCGTGCGTGAGGTCGTTCGCCGGCGTGAAGTCGTAGCGGCCTGATAGTCACTCAGGATTACAGGGGCGGCTGCTAACGCAGCCGCTTTTTGATTCTGTGCTTGCGTGAGAAAACAGCCTGCTGGATTGAGGCACAAAACCTACCCTATTCAATATCCAGCACGATAACCTCCCCTTTGCTGCCGTCTACTCGCACGCGTTGGCCGGTCTGCAGGCGCGTGGTAGCCTGATCGACACCCACCACCGCCGGGATGCCGTACTCGCGGGCGACCACCGAGCCGTGGGTCATCATCCCGCCGACCTC
Source organism: Anaerolineae bacterium (assembly GCA_016927375.1). Taxonomy (GTDB): domain Bacteria; phylum Chloroflexota; class Anaerolineae; order Aggregatilineales; family UBA3940; genus JAFGMS01. The sequence goes on along the minus strand of JAFGMS010000329.1, from coordinate 309 downwards.
CATCACCAAGCCGCCTGCGGCCAGGAACAGCGGTGTCCAGGCCGGATCGGTGCCGGGGCAGACCAGGATCTCGCCAGGGGCCAGCTGCGCTCCGTGTGGGTCGAAGACCACGTGCACCACACCTTCGACCACACCGGGCGATACCGGGCTGCCCACGATGGCATCTGAGCCATCATCACCACGGGCTGCACCCATTCCCTCATAGAAGGCAGTGCCGTCGCTGAGCAGGACGCGCGGTACCAGGCGTCGACGCTTCTCACGCTCGTAAACTTCTCGCCGTTCGGCGACCAGGGCTTTCCAATCGCGCTG
>JAFGMS010000328.1 GCA_016927375.1 Anaerolineae bacterium | reverse complement strand
TTCCTGTTGCAATGCGATTGCTTCCTGTTGCAATGCGATTGCTTCAGGTCGCAATGCGATTGCTTCCTGTTGCAATGCGATTGCTTCAGGTCGCAATGCGATTGCTTCAGGTCGCAATGCGGTTGCTTCAGGTCGGAACACACTACCTGTGTGCCGGCGATTCCTCACTTGGGTGCTTTCGCGATTTTGACATTCCCGCCGAGTGGGTTTATAAAGACGACGGATGCCTACATCTAATAGCTGAAAGCTGACGTCTTGACCGGGGCGGGCCTATGTCAAAACGCTGCACTCGATGCTACGAGTGGAGAAACGACTCCGAGTTCTATAAAGATAAGAGCAAGCGCGATGGGCTGAAGTCGCACTGCAAGTCCTGTCACGAAGCCTACAAGCGCGACTATCGTGCCAGGCCTGGCGCGCGGGCGCTCCGGCGGCGGCTGACCTATCTGCGGAAGCATGACGTCCATACTCGCCCAGCGATCCACAACTCGCCCGAGTTTTACGCCTGGCTGGCCAAGAAGCGGGCGCAGCGGCAAGAACGCATCCGGGAGTATCACAAGCGTTGGTATTCGCGTAACAAGTCGGCCAGCCGGGCCTGGCAGCGGGGCAACGGTGAGACGATGCGAGCCAACCGCCAGCAGCGCCGCGCCGAGATGACTCACGTCCCCATCAACAGCCTGTCTTCCGCCGAGTGGCAGTGGCTTTTGGAGAAGTACGATTATCGCTGTGCTTACTGCGGCCAGCAACGCGAAGGGCTGACGCCCGATCATGTCGTCCCGCTCTCACGCGGGGGCGATAACGCGCTGAGTAATATCGTGCCGGCCTGCGGGCCGTGCAATCTGAGCAAAGGCGCCCGCACCCCGGAGGAAGCAGGGATGAGCTTCGCGGTACGGGTCAATACGATGGGCAGCTTCGAACAGCTGGCGTTGGTGTGAGAACTTTTTACTTGTCTCATCAAGACCCTTTTCTTCTGCCATCCCCGTAGAAAGGGCTTTTAACACCATCAAGGAGAATGGTCGTGGACAATCTGAAGAATATGTTGCAGTACTGGCGCAATAGTCTGGTCGATTCGGATCGAATGGGTGTGAAGCCGGAGAAACTTGAGGCTGCTTTTACGGTGCAGAGTTCAGATATTGCATTGGGATGTGCAACTCCGACTGACCCAAATGTTGCGCAATGGCTCACGAAAGCTTTTGAAGACAGCCATGATAACGTGAAAGGGCCTATCGGTAAACTGCTCCTTCCTGTGCTAATCGCACCACTCGTTTTGCGCCCGACAACTGTTCATGGCAAGGCCAGGTTCACTGCGAAACCGTTCAGATGGATGATATGTCCATTGTGGATTCCGGCAATCGTGTCAGAAGATTTGACAATCACGCCTCAAGAAGATGGTGTCGCCTGGGTTGCTCGGGACTTGTTGGAGCCCTCTACCACACGGTATACGTCAACCATCATTGGCACCGTCGAAGACCTGGATCGTTTTCTTTCTTACAATCCGCCGCCACAAGCACCCGATTGGCCCACACATTTGTCTTATGCCTGTGAGATGTTCAAAGCAGTGACAGAGATGGACATTGATCAGTTTCATCTAAAAGATTTTGTTCGGGATCAATATGCTTATGTTTTGCCAGCAAGCAAAATTGACAGTAGTAGCAGAAACATCAAGAACCTCTATGAATATCTTCATGACAGTCCCAGTCATCCAGCTCTACTGAAGCGATATGTCGCGGCCTCGCAACGTGCACCACTGCGTTCACTGCTCGCGCCACGCGAGCAATGGAACACCTCCAGATACCATTTGGGGCAGATGACAGACTCCTTTCCTCTCTCTCGCTCTCAGCGAGAGGCTCTACATCACTTCATGACAATACAGGACGGAGATATTCTGGCTATCAACGGCCCGCCTGGAACCGGGAAAACAACCCTGCTGCAAAGCATTATTGCTACGCTTTGGGTTCAAGCTGCAATCGAAGAAACCGAACCACCTGTGATCGTTGCCGCATCAGCCAACAATCAAGCAGTCACTAACGTCATTGACAGCTTCGGAGAGATCGGTGCAAACAGACCGGAGCAAGGCGGTCGATGGCTTCCCGAGGTCAAGAGTTATGGCTTGTACTGCGTGTCGTCCATGAGAGCCCGCGATCAGTCTGAGGAAATTGCCAAGCGGGAATGGCAATTTGCCACGCCTCGGCAAAATGAGTTCTTCTCGCAGATCGAGAATTCCGAATACCTGAAGAAAGCAAAACGCCACTTCTTGAATTGCTTTGAGCAGCGATTTGGCCAACGTATCCCGATGATATCGGCTGCAAAAGGCATCCTACATCAGAAACTCCGAGAACTTCAGGGTGATCTCATTCTGGGTCTCGATCTCGCCGCGAGGAGAGAAGAGGTTCAAGAGCATTATAAACAAGATATTGACGATATATCGAGGACTTTGGACTCACTTATTGAGTATCACCAGCAGCGTGTAACTGATCTTGGGAATACTCTTAATAACTGGCGACGCTCGATTACCCAGCGACCATTCTGGTTAGCTCTGTTGAAATTTATACCCCCGGCACAAGAGCAAATCATTGTGCGGAACCAAGTACACTTCTCGACAGGGAATTTCACTCTGCCGGTAGCTAAACTCGATGACAAGTCGATCTGCGACTATCTGGAGAGAACAATACGTGTAGAGCAAGAGGCTTTGCACTCAAGCCAAACAGAGCTTAGCCAACTGACGTACCTACAGACACAATGGGAGCAATGGTGTGTCAAGCATAGCGATGGCTATAGCGCCAATTTGGATTTGGCGGAGCTATTGGATCGTCAACTTCGTTTCGAGATGTTCATTCTCGCAACTCATTACTGGGAAGCACGTTATTTGTTGGAACTTGAAGAGCAACTGTCACAGAACTTCACAGGACAGATCAGTGCTTTTACTTCAAAAGCATGGTTACGCTATGCCAAGATAACCCCTTGTTTTGTCTCTACTTTTCACATGATGCCCGCGTTCTTTAGCGTTGATGATGAATATCTTTTGGACTTCATCGACTTGCTGATTGTCGACGAAGCAGGACAGGTTGCTCCAGAGGTAGGAGGGGCAAGTTTTGCACTTGCTAAAAAGGCATTGGTAGTGGGTGACGTGCTTCAAATCGAGCCGGTTGTGACTGTTCCAAGAGTTGTGGATTACGGCAACCTAAAGGAGTGTAATGTTGTCTTGCCTGAGGATCGAAGCTCAGAAGCTGAATCTGTCCGAACATACCTGAGCGCCACACAAGGTTCGGTCATGAAGATCGCACAGCAAGCCAGTTATTACCAGGCAACCGAGGATGAGCGCGGCATGTTCTTGTCGGAGCATCGCCGATGTGTGCCGGAGATTATCTCGTACTGCAACGATCTGGCATACGATGGTCTGCTCGAGCCCAGACGCCCATCCATCTCTGACCCGGTGTTGCCTTTTATGGGATATGCGCACATACCCGGCAAAGCACAAAAGGTGGGCGGAAGTCGCCGGAATGATCTGGAAGCCACTGTCATCGTAGAGTGGCTCAAGACACACCGCGAGATGCTTATCGAGAAGTTTTATGACGATGAAGACCCCAACATCAAGGATAACGAAAAGCTTGGCAGAATTGTGGGCATTTTGACGCCCTTTGTTCCACAGGCCAATCTAATTAGAGCTAAACTGGACGAAAACATGAAAGGAATGACTGTCGGGACAGTGCATGCGCTACAGGGCGCGGAACGCAGAATCGTGATTTTCTCCCCCGTCTATGACAGCCCAGGAAACTTCTTCTTTGACCAAGGAAAGAACATGCTCAATGTGGCTGTCTCTCGTGCTAAAGATAGCTTCCTTGTGTTTGGAAATATGGAGATATTCGAACCAAGGCCACGACAAGCATCGTTGGCACAACGCCCATCCTCTTTGTTGGCAAGCTATTTATTTTCCGATGAGAGCAATGAAATTGATGCTTTCAGATTTATCGATGATAACCAGTTATATACCGGAAAACCCCGTCAATGCCCCGATGTGAGTCACCTGACCTCTTTGGGGCAACATAGAAAGGTTTTGCAACGTGCCTTCGAGGTGGCTGAACGGCAAGTACATATTGTATCACCCTATCTCACTCAAGATGCTGTCGAGACAGACAGTATCTCCAAGCTTGCTACGCAAGCTTGCCGGCGTGGTGTCCAAGTCATTGTATATGCTGATGACCAGCTTAACCGCGACAAACGGGGCAACGAAAAGGCAAGTACTCAACGAGCAAAAGAGATCTTGTGTGCTTCTGGTATTCAGGTGAAAGTTGTGAATCGCGTTCACAACAAAACGCTCTGTGTAGATGATCGTATTTTTATAGTAGGATCATTCAATTGGCTTTCCGCATCACGTGATCCTGGTAACAAATATCAGCGCTATGAAACTTCGATATGCTATCAAGGTGCAGGGGCTGGTGAGATGATCGAACAGACCATTAGCGCAATGGAAAACCGCCTTCTCGTAGAAAGTTGAGCCAAGAAACACATGAGCAAGTACAAGTTTGGACTGTTTGCAGTCACGGCTTTCCTGGCCGCCTGCAACCCCATCGGCCTGGACGATATCAATGCCACCGCCGACCCGGGTCAGATCGGCGGTGAAGTGGCGCCTTCATCGGGCGATCTGGCCATCGTCGTGGCGGTCATCGACGGGGATACCATCGACGTGAACATCGGCGGGAGTGTCTACCGCGTGCGCTACATCGGCATCAACACGCCGGAGGTCGATGAGCTGTGCAGCGCCGAGGCTGCTATCGCCAATGCCGCCCTGGTCGAAGGTCAAGCCGTGAAGCTGGTCAAGGACACCAGCGAAGTCGATCCGTATAACCGGCTGCTGCGTTACGTCTATGTCGGTGAGACCTTTGTCAACGCCGAGCTGGTCAGGCAGGGTTGGGCCGAGGCCGTCGAGTACCCACCCGATCTGGCCAACATGGGCTTCTTCAATGACCTGGAAGATGCCGCCCGCCTGCAAAACCTCGGCTGCTGGCCAACTGGGGTGTTTACTCACGAGTGAACCCCGTGCTTCGCCACCAGGCAGTTTGATGCAGGTAGACGCGCAACACACCAGAGGG
>JAFGMS010000327.1 GCA_016927375.1 Anaerolineae bacterium | reverse complement strand
TTGCAATGCGGTTGCTTCCTGTTGCAATGAGGTTGCTTCCACTCGCATCGTGCTTTCCAGCCTCTGTCATGCACTGGTATCCGGTTGATGGATGTTGGGCCGAATCGCCATCCTATCCATCCACCCTGATCGGTGGGTGCAAGGTGATTAACGGCTTCGTGATGAGGGGATGAGAGTGTGGTGAGATGATGGATACTTCCCCAGCGGCCACGACTCACAATAGTATATCGAGTTTGGCGGCGGTCGTCAAGACATGTGTTCTGCCGCAATGCCTGGCGCGCGGGCGCGCGTTCTGCTTTGGCGCAGGATGTGAGCATTGGGCTATCGGGAGCAGAAGAGATGAGGACGAAAGCTGGCTTGCTTGCCTCCTGCGACATGATCGTGATGTGTAACCTTGCAGACTTGCATATTTGGAAACTTGGAGAAGGAAGAAGCCCCTCAAGCTGATGCGCGGATGCAGATAAGGCATCCCTCGCTGTTGCAACTTTGTAAGGGGGTGCTTTCTCGCAGGCGTGTCATCGAGTAGGGTTTGTCCCTATTCTCTCAAAGATGCACATTCGCTACACTGCCGGTTGAGGGATGGATCGATACTGTTATCCAAAAAAGCACCCAAAGGCCTGCTCTGTTTAGGCGACCGGTTTGCCGGCTTAAATTACTTATTCATATTTGTAAGAAGAGTTATCTCATGCTTTTAGAAAATAAACGTATCTTACTGTTTGAAGATAACCTAGACAATGTTCAATTGATAGTCACGATTCTTGAGGACGAAGGGGCAAAGGTGAGGGTGTGGTACGGTGGGGGAAAAGCAGCAATGCTGACGATGCTCCCTCTCGATCTGATTATCATGGATCTGATGCTGTCAGAAAGGCACAGTGGTTTTGCTCACTTTGATCAGATTCGCACATGGCCAGAGATGAGGAAGGTGCCGATTGTGGCTGTCTCGGCGATGGATCAAACACTTGCTGTGCCCACAACACGCGCGATGGGCTTCTCCGGCTTCATTAGCAAGCCAATAGATATGGATCTATTCCCTCAACAGATCCTTGATGTCATCAACGGAAAACAAGTCTGGTATACCAACCCTTCAGTGAGAAGGTAACTGCGCTCCGTCAGGCATAGTGGATGTCATCGGTTGTTTCCAGTTGTTTGGCAGGCACAAGCAAGACATGACAGGACATGGTCTTTACGCAAATGATGCTTCAGTTAATCGAGCCGTCTCTTCCTATACCCCACTCCGAGACTCGCCAGGCTCAATCAGCTGCAAAAGCTCATCGTTGCTGTCCTTGATCGTGGCGATAGCCTGAGTAGTTTCGCTGTATACAGACGTGAATTGTGATGAGTGTGTTGATAAAAGGAGAAAATAAAATGAAACGTTGGAATTACAGGTATGGATTAGTCGTGTCTATGGCGCTCTGGTTGCTGAGTGGTTGCGCGGCCGGTACACCATCCACTCCGGAACCAACGGCTACCACAGCGCCGCCCCCACCGGCGGCGAGCGATGAGATTCTGGTCGTGACGGGCGAATATCCGCCCTATACGGGAGAAGACCTGGAGGGCGGCGGTTTCACAACTGCAATTGTCGAGGCTGTTTTCGCCGAGATGGGGCAGCCGGTGAAGATCGAATACTATCCCTGGCCACGTTGTGAAGCGATGGTACAGAATGGTGAAGCCTGGGGAACATTTCCTTATACGCCGACTGAAGAGCGAAAAGCGGATTTTCTGTTTTCGGATGACTTGGTGCTGGGGCGAGCCGCGTGGTTCTACTATGGCGACGCTTTTGACGGGTTTCAGTATGAAACATTGAGTGACTTGAAGGAGTATCGTATTGGTGGCGTAGAAGGTTATTTCTATCTAGAGAGCCTCCAAGAGGCGGGCCTGAGCGTGGACATGGCAAATGATGATCTGGCGAACTTCAACAAGCTGCGTGCAGACCGTATTGATATGTTCCCTGCTAACGAATATGTTGGCTGGTGGATCATTCAAACGAACCTACCAGATGATGTTGATTCGTTCCATACGTTGGAACAACCCTATAATGTCAATGTTTTGAGTATGATGGCCTCTCAGTCCTATCCGGACAGTGAGAAGTGGCTGCAAGAATTCAATGAAGCGCTTGCCCGAATCCGTGATAAAGGCACCTATCAGCAAATATTCGAACAATACGAGATGCCATTTGTTGCTTTAGATACAACCACCACAGATAACTAGACCATGAGGCGATGGCCGGTATTTGCCGGCCATCGCCCGATTTGTCTGAAAAGGAAGTATGGCTTAGTGTGAGGCAGGAGGTACCGTGTTAAGAATCCGCGATTTATTGGTTGGAAAACCTTCCATCATGCGCAACCTGACGTGGGGATTGGTGCTCACGGTGACGGTTGTGCTCGTACTCTTTAATGTATTTTTCTATTGGCGTTCAGCCAACCAAATTCAAAGAGACCTGGATAGTCGGGCAACTGACATCGCTGACAGATTGTCAGGCGTTCTAGGCGCGCCGCTGTGGAACTTCGATGCCCGCACGATAGAGCAAAGCGCTGAAGTCTATAGCGACCTGGAAGAAGTAGTTTATTTGCGCATCCAAAGTGATTTGGGTGACGTGGTCTATGAGAACAAAAAGGACGCGCCAGGCATTGGCTCGATTGACCGAACAGAAGATGTTGTTTATGAAGATCGGGTTGTCGGACAGGTCGAGATATCGATCTCGCGGGAGAGTATTGCGCAGGCGCAGCGTGACAGCCTTGTCTCGACCGTGCTGTCCACATTGGGCATTGTCATTGCTATTGTTGTGACCAGCCAGTTGCTGCTCCGCCGGTTTCTGAATCAGCCTCTAACCGAGCTCACACGCGGCCTCGATCAAATCGCTCAAGGTAAGTACCAGCATCGTTTGACCCCGTTCAATCTGGTGGACATGGATACGATTGCCCAGGGTGTCAATGTGATGGCCAGCCAGATTGCCGAGCGCGACCGCCAGCTGCACGGGCTGGTCAATACGCTGGAGGATCGGGTCAGTGAGCGGACTCGCGACCTGAAAGTGGCAGCGGTTGTGTCACGCCAGGTTACGAGCGAGCTGACGCTGGATGCGCTGCTCACGCATGTCGCCAAGCTGACGCAACAGGCTTTCGATCTCTATCAGGTTCATGTTTTCCTGCTGAATGAAGCCGAGCATACTCTGGAGCTCAAAGCGGCAGCTGGGGCAGTGGGCGCCAATGTGATCGGGCAGAGGATGGGCATCAGGCTGAACGAAAGGCCGGGGCTTATTGCCGCCGCCGGGCGTGAGCAAGAGGTGCGGGTGAGTAACGATGTCCTCAATGATGACTTATATCTACCCATCAACGGTTTGCCCGATACCCGTTCAGAGGCCGCGCTGCCCATTCTGTTCGCCGGGGGACTGCTTGGCGTCCTCGATCTACAGTCCAAAGAGCTGAAGCGATTTTCTCCAAGCGATCTGGACGTGCTGCAAACCCTGGCTGAGCAGATTGCCATTGCTGTACGCAATGCCAACCTGTACGAAGGCGCGGTCGAAGCACGCGAGCGAGCCGAGCGGGCCGACATGGTCAAATCACAATTC
>JAFGMS010000326.1 GCA_016927375.1 Anaerolineae bacterium | reverse complement strand
CCCCAAAAGCCGAAGCCCGGGTTGACCGGTGTGCCTCCACAGTCTCCCAAACCACGGCCGGTTCTCGGTCCGGCGCCCTGTGGGCCTGTTCTATCTCTTCCTGGCATGATATCTGATCTCCTTTCTATCTACGATTTCGATTACCAATACGCCCGCCGCGTCCCATTCTTCCAAGTTTGCGGCCGAAGCCAAATCCACGCCCAAAACCAAAACCACGTCCGAATCCGCCCCAAAAGCCGAAGCCCGGGTTGACCGGTGTGCCTCCACAGTCTCCCAAACCACGGCCGGTTCTCGGTCCGGCACCCTGTGGGTCTGTTCTATCTCTTCCTGGCATGATATCTGATCTCCTTTACCTTCTATTTCTGTTACCGAGACCGCGACGGCGAGCACGTCTTTGCATGCCTCTGCCGCCTCGTGCTGCGAACCTGGGTGATGGCGTTGATGCCGTCCCCATGGTAGTTGTTGTGGGCTGTGTGAGCTTGCGCTCCACGGCCACTATCAGTGCGTCAGCCAGCCTCGGCAAGATCGCCTGTCCGGCCAGAACTAGCGCCGATGCCAACCAGGGCTGAGACCTGGTTGCGACGGGTCTGGATTCGGCTGCATTGTATATCTCGGCGGGCTGTTGAACGATCATAGCCGTATCTTTCACAGCCGTTATCGCTCCAACCGGACAGACATCGATGCACGCTTGACACTGTGTGCAGAGTGTATAATCGACTACGGCAACGTCATTCTTCAGGCTTAAAGCTCCTGAAGGACATACTTCCAAACAGTTGCCACACCCTGCGCATCGATCTTCATTTATCCGTATTTTCATTAGCCAACTCCAACTACTACCAACCAATCGATATCTCGTTCAGTGCAGCTTCTCTACGAGATCGGTGATCTCGCCATGTAGCTGCCCGGTTTGCGATCACCTTCTACTTACTCATTACGAATGTGATAGGTCTTCTTCCACATTACATCGTTGCGAAATGCCGCTCCGCTGCCTGATCGTTTTGATCGGACGGGCAGAGAACAAGCAATGAGTAAACCGGTACCCGTTCGACATTTTCCCAGCGGTGAGGCAGATGGGCCTCGAAGAAAAGACTATCACCAGGTTCCAGACAGTAGGTCTGCTCTTCGATCACATAGCGCAGCACCCCTGCGAGACAATATACGAATTCCAAACCGGTATGGACAATTGAATCCGGCCCGCTGTCAGTACCCGGTTCCAGGGTTACGAGTAAGGGTTTGACATCGGGAACGGGCATACCAGCCCCCAGATCCTCTAAAACACCATGGTCAAAAGCAACCTGCGGCCGCCGGCCGGCCTGTTGGCACACAACTTTGACCGGGGGTTGGCCGGTGGCGAAGAAAGCCGCGACAGGGATTCGGAGGGCTTGGGCCAACTGCTGAAGAGTACTGACGCTGGGGGAGGTCTTGCCGTTCTCGATCAGGCTAAGGGTGTTGAAATTGAGACCACTCATCTCGGCCAGTGCACGAATAGATAGACCCCTATCGTTGCGGAACTCCCGCAAACGCTGCCCGACATCGATCTCATCCGCAGCAGAAGAAGATGCAAGATATGCCATTACGTCCTCGTGCCTCCCTGTTATTGTTGGCCTGTAGACTTTGCTCGTACCATGACTGACTGCCGGCTTATGGTGCTGTAAGTCTCGTTTGCACAACTTCAACTAATATTATAGTACAAAACACGCATATTGTACCAAAAAAGTATTTGCTCTCTGATATGCGTCTCCCAATCATCCTCTATGGCCTCCCCACTTCTTGTTATTCCCAAGTCTGGAATGCGCCTTGTGTGAATAGGCAGGGATGTATAGCTGCTCATGGCGTGAACAATCGGAGTGATCAGTTGTGATAGACTGGTTTGGGCGTATACTGAGTCTGTCGGCGCTCAGAAGACTCACCAAAGGGAATGGAGATCATAAATTAACGAGCATCGACGCATATTGTCATTCCCGCGAAAGCGGGAATCCATACGTTACAACGAGGAATAGCCCAACAAAGTCGGATTGACGCAAGGCTTAAGTTGACACCTATGGAATGGAGATATATTCGCCACGGTCACAAATGCGCATTTTGAGTTGCGGCAGAGAGGTAAAAGAACACAGTGTGCCGAGATCTCAACCGGCACCGCCTTGAAAGGAGCGGTCTATGAGCAAAAGCTCACCAATGGGGATGAAAATAGCAGCAGCTTGTAAGTGATTGTAGCCTACGAATTCCCTCTTTCGCGGGAATGATAGAATGGGTAAGAGAGTGTGCTCGATTGAATCTGATGAGAGCAAAAGGCGTATATAGTGCTTTAACTCATCACTCATTACTCGTAACTATTTTCAAAGGAGCGTTTTCATGGATACCGAGATACTTTACCGGCCCTCCTATACAATGGTGCAAGTAAAACTGGCCCCGAACGAGGAGATTCGGGTCGAGGGTGGAGCAATGGTTAGCATGTCTGCCGGCATGACCCTTCAGACAAAAATGGAAGGGGGGTTCCTCAAGTCGCTGGCTCGCTCGGTTCTTGGCGGCGAGTCGTTCTTTATCAACACTTATCAGGCTCCCGTCCAGGGTGGCGAGATTAACCTCGCACCTGTACTACCGGGCGATATGTTTACCCTGGACCTCAATAATGACAGTTTATTCGTTCAGTCAGGTTCCTTTGTTGCATCGTCGATGGGAGTTGAGATCGACACTGCAATGGGAGGAGCGAAAACATTCTTTGCCTCTGAGGGGTTGTTCATGCTGGAAGCCACAGGCACCGGTCCGCTGATCTTGTCCAGCTATGGCGCCATTCATAATAAAACTCTCAACGCTGGCGAGAAGTATATCGTTGACACCGGCCACATTGTCGCCTTCAACAAAGACATGAGGTTCGAAGTAAAGAGCATCAGCGGGCTTAAATCCACGCTTTTTAGCGGTGAGGGTTTAGTCGTTGAGCTGACCGGACCGGGCCGCCTGTTGATGCAAACCCGTTCGGTCAATGCCTTTCTTGCTTGGCTGGTCCCACAACTGCCTAATCGGAGTGATTAGGAGATGTAGCTACGCACGGCAACACGGCGACCTCTTCACTAACTGTGCCGGAGGTCGCCGCATTTGCGGTTCACTGGGCCAGGGGCTGCATAGCAGCAGCATGAAAAAGCGATAGGGATAGGGAGACGTTCATACCGCCCTCCCTCGAAACTACAAGCGTGAATGTTGGGCAAGTCAAACAAAGCCCCAGCTCAAGGATAATGTTGTTATGACCAACCCATGATGGAGAAGCCGATGAATATCGTCGCCTTGCGAATCTGGCCTGCACGTATTATAGTCATCTTCGATGTTAAGTATTTCGGGACAAGTTCGATCTCTTTCCGGGTTTTCACCTGGACAGAACGTAAATACAGCTTTTCGATTTGATATTTCCTTGTGAGTAACATAGAAGAACCTCCCTCGAGTTCCACCTCATCGAAGCTTGACGTTACAGCGCCATCTCCGGCGTATTTTGCATTCTCGACCTGGAGGCCATTTTGTCTTTGGATTTCGTGATTCTTGCTGCCGGGCAGGGCACGCGTATGAAGTCTCGCCTGCCTAAAGTTCTCCATCCCCTGGCAGGCAAACCGCTGGTGCTGTATGGCGTGCAAGAAGCCACATCAGTTTGCCGGCGCCCGCCTGTGCTAGTGATCGGGCATGGCGGTGATGCCGTCCGCGAGGCTGTTGGGGAGGCCGCACGTTTTGTCGAACAATCCGAGCAGCTGGGTACGGGACATGCTGTGCTCCAGGTACGCTCCTTACTGGCGGGACAGAGCCAATACATCATTGTGTTTTATGCAGATATGCCTCTCTTGCAAGCAAGTACGCTTTGTAAATTGTATGAAGTCCAACAAGATAACGATGGCCCACTCAGCCTGTTGACTGTAGTTACAGATAACACCCGTGGTTTTGGACGCATCGTCCGTGATGGGCAAGGAAGCTTTTGCGCAATAGTTGAGGAAGCTCAAGCAACACCTGAACAGCTTGCCATCCACGAAGTCAATCTTGGCGTTTATTGCTTTGATGCAGACTGGCTGTGGAGCCATCTCGATCAGCTCCCGCTTACATCCAAAGGTGAGTATTACTTGACCGACCTGGCCTCGATTGCTGTCAGTGAGGGATCGCCCATCAAGGCTATATCGGTAGATGACCCTGATGAAGCATTGGGGATCAACACACGCGTACACCTGGCGGAAGCAGAGGCTGTACTCCGGCGTCGAACGAATGAAAAACTGATGCTTTCAGGCGTGACCATCATCGATCCAGCCACTACCTATATCCATTCCACCGTGCAGATTGGCCAAGATACCACCATTTTCCCTAACACCCATCTTCGAGGAGCGACCGTTATTGGCCAGGAGTGTAATATTGGTCCCAATACCATCATCGAAGATACGACGATTGGGAATAACTGTGTGATCACGGCATCGGTTCTTGAATCGGCAGTCGTTGAAGATCATGTGGATATTGGTCCGTTTGGGCATTTGCGTAAGGGAGCTTACCTGGAAAGCCATGTCCACATGGGTAATTTCGGTGAGATTAAGAACAGCCGTCTGCGTCGCGGCGTCAAGATGGGACACTTCAGCTATCTTGGCGACGCCGATGTCGGTGAAGAGGCCAATATCGGGGCAGGCTCGATCACCTGTAACTATGATGGCCGCCACAAACACAAAACCACCATTGGTAAACATGTTTTTGTTGGCAGCGACACGATGCTTGTCGCTCCTGTTACATTAGGTGATGCCGCACGCACTGGTGCGGGCTCGGTGGTTACCCGTGATGTCCCGCCAGGAACACTGGTTTATGGCGTACCTGCGCATTCAAGTGGTTCAGAATCCGATAAGGATCAGGAAGGATAGTCTTTGGAACCCCCATTACCAGGTCTTGTTGGCCTTTTCTTGCTGCTTTTGATGGGTACGTTCTTTGCTGCCTCACAATCGGCCTTTGTCAATGCACGTCGCCATCTGCTGCGTGATCAGAGCGAGCGGGGCGATCGCCGTGCCCAGTTAGCACTGAAAGTCGCCGAAGACTCAACCCGCGTATTGGCTACCTTTCAGCTGGCTAATCTACTGACGCATTTCCTGGTTGCCGGACTGCTGATTATCATTTTCCTCGCGCCATTGGCCTCTCTGATTGAATCTACGATGCCCGGTCTTGCATCTGCCAGCACATTGTTGGCCTATCTGATTGGTATCCCTGCATCTGCATTCCTGTTCTTTCTCTTAACCGTGGTACTTCCCACAACACTGGCACAAGGCAACGCGGAATACTGGGCCATGTTGTTGGCCGGCCCCGCGCAACTGACGATTGCTTTGTTTTCGCCCCTGGTAGCCATCAGCAGCAGGGTGCGACGAGGAGTAGCTGTTCAGCAAAGCAGCGGCATAGATGGCACGCTGGTGACAGAAGAAGAGATCATGACCCTGGTTGATGTCGGCGAAGAGGGTGGTGCTATTGAGCAAGAAGAGAAGGAGATGATCTACTCGATCTTCCGGCTCGATGAAACGCTGGCCCGTGAGATCATGCTTCCTCGTATTGACATCGTTGCACTTGATATCAATACACCGCTTGATCAAGCTATCGAGGTTATCACCCAAGCCGGGCATTCCCGTATTCCGGTCTATGAAGAATCGCTTGACCACATCAAAGGTTTGCTCTACGCCAAAGATCTGCTGACCGTGCGGGATGAGGGCAAAAGCACGGTTGAACTTAAAACCCTATTGCGACCCGCCTCTTTTGTCCCTGAAACTAAAGGGGTTTTAGATCTCCTCCGAGAATTGCAAAGCACCAAAGTTCATCTGACGGTTGTCATTGACGAGTATGGTGGAACCGCCGGGCTGGTGACCATCGAAGACATCGTAGAGGAGATTGTCGGTGAGATCATGGATGAGTATGACCTGGCAGAAGAAGCTCCTTACGAGCTGATTGGCGAGGGGAAATACATCTTTGACGCGCGTGTTGGGCTGGATAATTTCAACCACATTTTGAATGCGAACTTACCGGACGAGCTGGCGGATACACTGGGTGGTTTCATCTATGGCCGGCTTGGTAAAGTTCCTACTGTTGGAGAGACTGTTGAGACAGAGCAGTTGTGTCTAAAGGTGACCGAGATCATCGATCAGCGCATTCGCAAAGTGCAGGTAACACGTCTGTCGCCCGGCGATGATTCTCCCAAAAACGCGAATGGGCACGCCCAGCAAAAAGAGGGATGATCGGCACACCGCAATCACTGGGCCACCGTCGACGATCTGCTGATGCTCGATGTTATGGTTTCGGTCTGTGTCACTGAGTTGATGGATGACGATTACTGATCGCTGACCGATTTCCTCCAAAGGACAAGTTGTGCCTCTTCCCGATCATACCTACCGTACTGAGGCTGTTGTTTTGCGACGCCAGGACCTGGGCGAGGCTGACCGTATCCTGACGCTTTACACGCGCGGCTACGGCAAGCTCAAGGCCGTTGCTAAAGGGGTTCGCAAACCTGCCAGCCGTAAGGCCGGACATCTTGAGTTGTTTATGCAGGCCGATTTGCTCCTGGCTCAGGGGCGTACGCTCGATGTCATCACCCAGGCGCAGACAATCGAGCCATTCCTCTCCCTACGCGATGACCTGGAACACGCCACTTACGCCGCTCACTTTGTTGAGTTGTTGGATGCCTTCACCGAGGAAGCTGACGAAAACGATGCGCTCTACTACTTATTGACAAATGGCCTATCCTGGCTCTGCCGGACAAGCGATTTGCAGCGCACGGCACGTTATTATGAGTTGCGTCTGCTCGATGTGGTCGGGTATCGTCCACAGTTTTTTGAGTGTGTGATCTGTGGGGGAAAGATCCAGCCGCACGACCAATTCTACAGCCCACAGGGGGGCGGGGTTATTTGCCCTGTCTGTGGTCCTAACCACTCTCGTACCAGGCCGCTTGCGCTGGGCTTGTTGAAGGTCCTGCGCTATCTACAAACCCATCCGTTCGAGACGGTTGAGCAGCTGAATCTCAGCAGCGCTGTCTGTCTGGAAGCTGAGCGTTTGCTTCATAACACCCTCACCTACCATCTTGAGCGGCGTTTACGGTCAGCGGCTTTTCTGCAGCGCCTGCGTTACGAGGCTCGTTCTGGTTGAATGGTTACAGGTTGGCAGCTCAATCTCTCGTCTCCTTTCTTGTGGGTACAGAGAACCCCACCACGATCATTATCAGGCTGGCGCTAATCCGGATCAGGTGGTGCACTGCCCAAGCATAACCTTGTGACCAATACGCTGATTGCTGCATCAGTGACAACCATATCTCTCTTCTGGTTGGCGCTCAGCTCAAACACAATTAACTCTTCTGCTTGTTTGCTTTGGTTTTCTTCTTGGCCGATCCGGAACTGAGAGAAGGTGTCGCCTGCTCCTTTTTTGCTTTGGGAGGCGAGGGCTTTTCAGGCTTCTTTTGTTCTTCAGTGGCAGCTTTGGGCTTTGCCTCTACTTTGAACTGTACCCCAAGCAGACTCTGCATGGCATTGCCATCGATGTGTGTCAGCTTGAGCCCCATCAGAGGATGTGGCTGTCCTTTCACTATGAGCGAGCCGCGCTCAAGCTCTGTCTCGGTGTAAAACTTGGCTCTCAGATCGTGGAATCTGGTTGGCAGTTCCTTCTTGACCCGCTCTGCAGCCTGTTTTCTGATCCCAAGTAGAAAGTGGCTGTCGTTGGGATGCCCGAGGAACGAGTCCATGGGGTCAACCTCATGCAGTAAATCACCGATGATTTTGGCCGTGCTGCGAATGGCCTGATTGGTAGCCACCGGCCCATACCCTTGTCCAAAGGCGTCCATATGCTCAATCTCGATATCCATGAAGACGCTGTCAGGGTCATTCAGGAGTTTGGGCAAGCGTTCCTGGATCAAAGTTGTACTCGGCAGGCTGGTACGTGCATCCACCAGTGCGATACCACCCATTCGTCCGATGATGTTATGCACCCGCAAGCGCAGCTCTTCAATATCGAAGGGTTTGGTCAGGAAGTCGTCAGCTCCGAGTTCAAGCCCGATCAACCGGTCGCGGCGATCATCTTTACAAGTCAGGAAAATAATTGGAATGTGCCTGGTGCTCTGCTCAGAGCGTAATCGCTTGCAGACCTCGTAGCCATCAATGTCCGGTAGATTGATGTCAAGGATGATCACTTTGGGCTGGTGTTCAACTGCCTGTTTTACAGCCTCTCCACCTGTCGCCGCATCAATTACCTCATACCCAACAATCTCGAAGTAACGTCGCAGCATATCTGAGGTAATGGTCTCGTCCTCGACTACCAATAGTTTGTTCATGACGCCTCGATACCCTTACAGTTGTCTGGCCAGTTGCAAGATCGTACGGGAAAAGAGTGAGCTGGGCTGATACATAATCAGTGGCAGTCCCTTGGTCACCGCCTCAACCTGGGCAGGCTCGTAAGGAATATCGGCGGCCAGAGGCGCGTCCAGAGCCTGCATCACAGCTTCATGCGTCACACCGTGTGGGCGAGTGTGATTGAGTACCAGGTGTATCTCACCACCTAAATTCAAATCTTTCAGGGCAGCAATAGCATTGGGGATGTTGGCCATATTGGCCGGGCTATCACCGATAACCAACACAATGTTACGGGCCTCTTGCAGAGTCGCCACACTCATGGGATCCAGGCCGGCCGGCAAATCCACAATGATACGCTTAAAGCCCTCTGTCAGGACGTTAAAAATATAGTGCAGCCCTTCTCCACCCAAACGGACCTGGGTGGCGCTGGGTGGCGCAGCCAGAACGGCTACACCTGACGGGTGCTCCAGCGTCAGGGTGCCCGCGATTTTGCGTTTGTCTCCCCCTGGCTCAACATCGGCGAGATCGGCCCAGTTGCCCTTGGAGATCAGGTTTAGCTGGGCTGCGATATGCCCGGCCTGATGATGGAAATCGAGGATGCATGAACGCCCAAACTGCATCAAGCCCAGACCCAGGTTGACCGTTACCGTGGTTGCACCGACGCCGCTTCCCAGCCCGACAACGGCTACCAAGGGCAACATTTCCTTCGGAGACGACGGCACATCGACGGGTTGAGCAGGGGCAGGCAACGGTGCTGCCGAAGCTTCAAATCCCGGCGGTGGAGCAGGTTTCTCCTCCTCCTCTTCTTCTGCAAACAGATCTTCTTCTTCGAGAAGCTCCGGGAAGTTGTGAGCACCTGTGCGCAGCAGCTCTTCGATGTTGCCCACCAGATCGTCACGTGTTACAGGCTTTGTGATAAAGCCATCGGCGCCGGATGCTTCGGCTCGCTTCCGATATTCATGTTGGGACAGGGCAGTTAAGATGAGTAGGGGGATGTCTTGTGTCTGTGGGTCTTTACGTAACATGGTACATACTTCATAGCCGCTCAGATCCGGCATCATGATATCGATGATTGCCATATCGGGCTTTTCCTTCTTGGCAATCTCGATGCCTTCATGACCGTCGCTGGCTAGGATGGCAGTGTGACCAGCTCTCTTGAGCATCAATCCCATCATTTGCAGCAGACTGGTGTCATCGTCAACAACTAGTATCCGGGACATAGTTTCACCTGGCCTTATCAATCTATCAAATGGCAGAAGGGATATGTCATTGCACCAGCTTCTCTGTGCAATGCCCTCCCTTATTGTACGCAATTTCCAAATGAAGGCCAGAGTCCGGTTGGGGAGGGATGGAGACCAGAGGCTGGGGGTGGGGGGAAAGCACAAACCTTCCCCTTCTACACTGGTTATGATGGAACAATACCTTCGCCAATTTGGCGTTTGTCGAGTCGCAGTCAGTTGTGTAACTCACGTGTGAGACGTAATGAGTGAAACGTGAAAACTAACGAGAAGTTCGGACGCATTAAATTTGGCTCCGGATTTCCCGGAGATGGTTTTATTGTTTTGCTTCATCAGCCCGTCTCACACTGTCATTCCCGCGAAAGCGGGAATCCACTT
>JAFGMS010000325.1 GCA_016927375.1 Anaerolineae bacterium | reverse complement strand
TCCATATCTTTATCGTAACGCATCTCCTGGGTCTGTCCAGCAAATGGATAAAGTCGAGCCCAACTGTTTAAGTGTTTCGTAGGTAACCATAACTGACGGCTTACTTATGCCACGAAACACTAGCTTGTTGACCCTCAACTTTCAGACCTTTAAAAACACAAACTCATCTCGACTTTGCACATTCTTATCTGAACGTCCATGAAGGATTATGTACAAGAGATTGGTTTTTCCAACATCATGGTCAAGCCGCGACATTCAAAAATATTGAGCGCCTCAACGCTGTCATTCTCGCTTTCGCGGGAATCCACTTGCCACACATATGTTGTCGATGAAAGTCGAGCTGAGATGGAGAAGGAAGCAGGAGGCGAGGCTTTTCGAAGTACTGAAACTTGTGACCGTTGTGAGCACAACACTGGCATATCGCTAAGGAATGGCGATTAAATAACTTGCCCCTAAGAGCCTGCAATCAGGATTATGGATGAGCAAGTTAATAAAGTCGGAATGGTTCACTACGTTGTGACAGAAGGTGAGATATTTGAGGTCAGTGAGAAGGCTGGAATTCACTTCCACACTCATTGGCAACAGCGAAATAATCGTAAAGTTGGCTGTCCAGACCGCCCATCGGGTCGTTTTGGTGGCAGACTGACCCGCAAATAACTCTACCCAGCGTCACAGACTGGTGAACCGTCCCATAAATTCTCATTCCTAAGCCAGTTGCTCAACGCCCGCCACTTGCAGACGTGCTCACCGCCGCTCACATTCTCAAATGCAGCGGGCAGGCTGAGCAGTCATGCGTCTTCGAAGCGGTTCTTCACCAGGATCTGACCAGGTTTTCCTTGCTCTGGGATCCATTTGACTGCTAACGCCACCCGGAAGGCCTCGTTGAGGGCGTTCCAATAGGTGTCCAGGATGGCCCGGGCGTCGCCTGCACAGGGCAGCAGAGGCGGCTCGCCCGCAAAGCCGGGTGGAGGATCACCATCATCTTGATAAGTGGTCAGTCCCATGCCCAACCCCGGGGGGGGCGCGGCCGGCCGGTAGGTGAACCGATCGGTCAGGTCCGGATTGGCGACATTAGCCTTCAAGATGCTAAGTGCCAGCGATGCGGGAGAAGTTCGCACGTCCAGCATGCCGCTGATACGCGGTGTGTAGATGGGGGGATCGGGTTCACGCTCCCAGTCCGCCAAAATATTATCGAAGGCGCTGCCGGCCTGGAGGCCTTCGAACAGGGCCTGCACCTGTTTACCGTTGCCAACCAGGTGAACATCGGAGAATTCCTGTATGGCTTCGTAGATGATCAGCTCCGGGTTGGCCACCGATTGCACATCGATGGGCTCAGTTCGCATCATGGCGCCGTCGACGACGAACCGGCGATTCTGGCTGTTGGCGCTCCGCCCCATAATCCAGTACACGATCACCCAGGCATCGTCGCCTGCCAACCGCCCGATCACAAGGCCGCGACCGGGGTATTTGTTCTGGCGGAGGTGTCGGTCAAAATTCTTTTGTGCGATTTCATTAGCCTGCATATTATTATGCCTTTCTTGTTCGATTACCAGTTGGTGGAGCGAAGGTTCCACCAGGTGACGAGCCTAACGTTCGTTGCCACGCTTGAAATTGCCGGTTACTTTTGCCAGCTCAAGCTGCTGTTCTTTGGTATCAAGATCGGTCAGCTTATGGATGAGCTTTTCCGCCAGTTTACCCTTCAGCACTTTGATCAATTTACCGTGCCAGGAAATCAGCACCTTGTTGTCTTTGGTCGCCTGATAAGAGAAGGGTTTCTCATCCAACCAATGACGCTTATCGATACCCTCATTACGCTCGATGCTTTTCACAAGGGCACATTTCCTTCGATCAGAAACCTGGCGATATCCGCCGGGCTGTGAAAGAGGATGTCGGCACCGGCATTGGTCAGCTCCTCGACCGAGCCATAGCCGTAAGTCACCCCTCCGGTTCTGAGACCGTTTTGTTTAGCGCCTTCGATGTCGTGACGGCGGTCGCCGATCATCATTGCCCGTTCCGGCAGAATGGCCTCCTGATGGAGGATCACATCGATTAGCTCACCCTTATCGCTCAGCCGTCCATCGAGCTCGCTGCCATAGATGCCATCGAAGTATTGTGAGAGGTCGAAGTGTTCCAGGATGTCATGTGTGTAGACGACTGCCTTAGATGTGGCAAGAAACAGGCTGTAGCCTTCCTGTGTGAGCTGCATCAACATCTCAGCAGCCCCCGGATACACTTGGTTCTCATATTTACCTATGGTCGCAAAGCGCTCGCGGAACAGGACAACCGTCTGCTCTATGACAGTATCATCCTTCGAGTCAAGGAGTTTTGAGAAGAGCTCGCGCAGCGGTGGCCCGATGCACCATTCCAGGTCTTTGCTGTCCGGTACCGGCCGCCCCATCCCACGCAGAGCATGCTGGATGGAGCGAATAATACCCTCTTTCGGATTGGTGAGCGTCCCGTCGAGGTCAAATAATAGATGAGATAGGTCGGTTGGCTGCAAAGCTACTCCATAGAGATGTCACGGGAGAACCATCGAAGGGTCCAACGCAGGCAAGGGATTTGCATCTCTCACCTGCGTTGAGTATCCAACTACCTCTTTATTGTCTTGCTTACTTGCAAACTGGCCTGTTTACTTCTTCAGCACATCCTGGTTGACCACGTTCTTGTAGATGCCGTCCACCAGTGCAGCGACGATCTGCTTGGCTGCGTCGACCCCGACAGAGACCTGGGCTTCCTTGGTGCTGGCGCCCAGATGGGGTACGTGTACGACCTCGGACAGGCCAATCAGTGGATAACCTGCAGGAGGCGGCTCTGGGTCATACACATCGAGCGCCACGCCGGCTACCTGACCGCTCTTGATCGCCTCGGCCAGATCCTCAGGCACGATCAGCGCGCCACGCGCCACATTGATCAGCCGGACACCCTGCTTCATCTTGGCCAGACTCTCCCGGTTGATCATTCCCCGTGTCTCGTCGGTGACCAAAGCATGCAGGCTGATGTAATCCGATTGGGCATAGAGCGTATCCAGATCGACCAGCTCCGCACCCACTTCACGGGCCACCTTGGCAGCATCCGGCAGATAAGGATCGTAAGCCAGCGGGTGCATCTCGAAAGCAACTGCGCGTCTGGCGACAGCCTGCCCGATCCGGCCAAAGCCGACCAGTCCCAGCGTCTTACCGCGCAACTCGGTGCCCATAAACGCCTTTCGATCCCACTTGCCGGAGGCCAGCGAACTGTGAGCTGCCGGGACGTTCCGCGCCAGAGCCAGCATCAGGCCGATGGCCAACTCGGCTGCGGCGACGGTGTTACCGTCGGGGGTGTTCATCACAGCGATGCCGCGTTCACTTGCCTCGGCCAGGTCGACGTTATCAACACCGACCCCTGCCCGTGCCACTACCTTGAGCTGGGTGGCCGCAGCCAGAACCTCGGCGTCCACCTTGACGCCGCTGCGGATGATCATCCCGTCAGCTTTACCGGCCGATGCCAACACCTCTTCGCGCGACATCTTGCCAGGGGCATCGAAGGTGATATCCTTAGCCTGGCGAAGCACATCGAGCGCAGATTCGGGAACCGGATCGGTTATCAAAACATGGTGAGCCATTGTCATTTATCCTTTCATTAGGAAAGTTTATGTCAGGAACCCAGGGATTAAGCTTTCCTTTATGAGCAGGAAGAGAGAACCGTTCCCTTGGTCCCATGACTATCAAGGATGGTCTGTTGTGGGGACATAATGCTGCCTGTATCCCCGATAACATGGCTCACCCTCCCCCTCATCCTCAGCAATTCCCTATGGCGGAAGTGAGAACACCGGCCAGACGCTCTTGTGGCCTCCAGCTGCAGAGCGCATGAAGAACCGGCAGATGTGCCAATGTTGGCGATTATTGTTTCTACATCATGTGACTTTTAACGCTTCCCTCATTACCTAACACTAGCCGGATGGCCGAGTTGCGGCTTTTAGATGTAAGGCAAAGTATGATATGGCAGTTGCATCCCGAAAATCGCGCCTGAGTTTACCAGAGATCGAGCAAAATGCCGATCAATCATCGAGAAGTTCTTGCATGTCAGGCTTGATGATCCGCGTTACACCGTTGATGCAATGTATTGTTTCTTTGACTCACTGCGTTGAGTCTTTGATTCAGTGTGTTGAGTCCTTGACTCGCTGCATTGAGTCTTCAACTCGGTGCGTTGAGTCGTTGACTCGGCATGTTGTTCCTTCGATGTAGTACGCTGCTTCTCCAGCAACTCCCGCTTTGGAAGTTTGCCGTTGGAATTACTGATGCAATCTTTCATCCCCCTTCACCTGGAAAGAGGCAGGGAGCACTGACAAGGATGGTGCCTCGCACAAGAGAATAGCT
>JAFGMS010000324.1 GCA_016927375.1 Anaerolineae bacterium | reverse complement strand
TAAAAAAACGAAAAATTGATGAATATGGTCTGCCTGGTTTCTATCATTCTTGTAGGCAGCTCCTTCCCTGGCTTATCAGGTGAGGGAGGAGCTGCTCCGGCACGAGTCTTCATTACTACGGATGAGTTCTAGCTTGGGCTGTCTCCTGAGCGTGAGCGGAGAATTCCCAGGCCGGTCAGTGATATGAGGATGGCCATGTTCAGGTAAACGAACCAGTCTCCCAACAAGCCGTAGAGTGTGTTTGTCCCTCGTATTGGGACATCAACCATCATGACCGGATCTGAGGTTTCGAAGAAGTCCTGATAAGCCAACACGTTCCCCTTGTAGTCGATTGCTATCGATGCGCCTTCGTTGACCTGCCGGACAACCGAGAACCCATTTTCGATGCCTCTTAGCAGCCCGACCTTTGTGTGATATGGCTTGATGGGCTCCCAATCGAAGGCCGGTACCAGCATGATGTCGACGTTCTGCTTTGCCGCCCGGTTGATGAAAGCCGGGAAGTCCATATCGAAGCAGATCGCGGTCGATAAAATACCATAGGGTGTCTCGATCACAGGCAGGATGCCGTCTGAGTTGGTGGGGTACCACGACTTTGTTTTGGCGTACTTGTAGGCGATCTCCCCGTTGGGGGCGATCATCACAGCCATGTTGTCGGCTGTCATCTCACCGTATCTCAGGCCCACATAGGTTGGCATAAAGTAGATTTCGTTTTCCTGTGCGAACTGCTGTGAGCGAGCCAGAAAGGCCTCGACTTCCTCCGGATATAATATGGCGTTGCCCTCAGACCAAAAGACGATCTGTGCGCCATACTCTGCTGTACGCTGACTTTCGCCGAAGAGACGCTCGATGAGCGCATCGAGCTCAGCCTGATACTGGCCGGCGGTGCCTGTCGGTGTTCCCTGGTCGATGATCTCGCCCCAGTAATCACGTGTGTGCTCGACGGTGATGCTCGCGATCTTGACGGTCTCTTCTCCAGGTGCCGTCAAGACGATGCGCAGCCCGCCGAGTATCAATGTAGCACTCAAGACGCCCCCGCAGATGAGCGGCGCTGCCCCGGCTTGACGCAAATCAAACTCCTGTTCCCACACATAGTTGATTACGGCGGCAGTCCAGCCAATCATGAACCCCAGCCCCCAGATGCCGGTTACGGCAGCAAGCTGGATGAAGACAGTCTGGTCGAATTGCGTGGCTGCTACCGAGAAGACTGTACCCAGGGGTGTTAAGCCGATGGCATAATCTATGACAACGTAGGCTGCCGGGTAGGCCAGTGAGGCGAGAAGGGGTCGCCCCCGATGCGCAAAGAACCGATCGGCATATAGAGCGACAAGGAAAGGCACCGCTCGCGCCAGCCCAACTCCCAATTCCTCAACAACCGTAAAATCCCAACCGCCGGTGATGTTGGCAAACATGGCCAGGCTCGTCAGGGGAATGGCAGCCAGTGTCCCACACCATCGCTCCTGGCTTCTAAAGAACCGGATCAGGAATACGGGGGCCAGCCACATAGCAAAAGGTACATTCCAGCGCCAACCTGTGCCGAGCAGCAGTAAGCTGCCCAGGATCAACCATAAATACGTTCTGACTTGCTTGTTCATACGATGCTCCTTCAACATTGAGATAGAAGAATGACTATGAAGCAATCATAGGGCAGCTCGAACGCCGAGAAATCCATCTAAATGCACATTGAGGGTGTATTGAGGGGGTAGGGGGCACAACCTGGCTTAAATGTCGAATGCCAGCTGTTGTGGTGGTCTGCGGCCATCCAACAAGATGTAGGAGGCGGCTTGCTGAGGGGCGCGGATGCCGATGGCCCGCAGGTGGCCCAGCTCGGTCAGATGCCCGGCGCGGCGAGCCTTGATGATGGCATTGGCTCCCTTGGGACCGACACCGGGAATGCGCATCAGCTCGCGCCGCCCGGCATGCATCACATCGATGGGACTCTCGCGCAGGTGCTCGTCGGCCCAGGCGCGCTTGGGGTCGACGTCTAGAGGAAGGTTGCCGCCGTCCTGAAAGGGCAGTTCCTCGACGTCCCACTCATAATCGCGCAGCAGAAAGCTCGATTGGTAAAGCCGGAATTCGCGCAGGGGTGGCGTATGGGGCAGGTTCTCGAAGGGAGTCTCCTCGATTGGCCCAAACGCCGAATAATAGGCTCGGCGCAACTTGATCTGCTGGTACAGTCTCTCGGTCAGAGAGAGCAGCTCCAGGTCGGTGTCGCCCACCGCCCCAACAACAAACTGGGTGACTGTTCCGGCCCGCACTCGCTCCGGCGAACCGGGATCGGCCTGCTGCCTGATCTGGTGCGTCCACAACAACCTTTCCAGCAGCTCGCTGGAGAAGTCCTTGCCGGGTGCCAGCGCGTCGAGGCGCTCTTTGGTTGGCCCTTCTAAATTGACTGAGACACGGTCGGCAAGCTGCATGGCCCGCCTGACTTGCTCGAACTCTGCGCCCGGCATCAGCTTGAGGTGCACATAGCCTGTATAGCCGTACTTGCGGCGAATGATCTCGATGGTATCGATGATTTTGTCTTGCGTAGTGACGCCGCCCCAGGCCACCCCTGATGAGAGAAAGATGCCATCGACCAGCCTGGCCCGCTGGATCTGGTCGAATGCCTGAGCCAGCTCATCCGGCTTAAAGGTAACCCGATGCATGCCACGCCGGCCGGCGCGGAAGGGGCAGTAATTGCAGCCTTTTTCGCAGGCGGTAGTAACCATGGTCTTCAGAACCGGCTTTTTGCCCTTGGGCGTGCTGACCATGCTGATGCAGGAAAGTACATGCTTAATATCCTGAGCGATCCGGGAACTCAGGGCCCGGTTTTCGTGCTGCGGCTGATCGCCAACCCGCTCGTGCGGGTTGACATCACCCAACAGGGTCAGTTTCTCGATGGTATTCGGCGTGTGCTGAATGTTCATGGTTACATACATTATAACCGAACATAGGTTCTGAAGGCAAGGGCTTAAGGTATTATTGTATGCATGCAAGGGCAATCGGAATGGCTTCACCTAATCGGCCTGGGTCAGACGATGCTTCCTGACCTGCGTGCGGACTTAACTGATCCGCGTGCGGACTTAACTGACCTGTGCGCGGACTTAACTGACCCACGTGCGGACTTAACTGATCCGCGTGCGGACTTAACTGACCCATGTGCGGACTTAACTGACCCGCGTGCGGACTTAACTGACCCGCGTGTGAGCTTGACGCTGGTTACGGATATTCATCCGTAACCTGTACTTGGCAGATTTCAATCTGCAAGCCTTGTCCTATATAGTGTACTCTTTGTGTCTTGAGCGCATTGTCGGATGCCTATCCGACTTTGTGGTAAGAATAAGACAACAACACCCAAGCGGGAGACCACCGAGTGTCCTGACAACCTCTGCGTGTACATGGCACAGGCAGGATATTTGTTGGATGGTCTCTTTTATGTCACTATATCGGCCGGGGACATCAATCTCGAAAGCATTGGAATTATGTCTACACCTAAACTTGAGCTGCGCAATGTCAGCAAAACTTTTCATGCCAATGGCATGGTCGTACGAGCGTTGGAAAATATCTCACTGGCTGTTACGCCTGGTGAGTTTCTGACCGTGATTGGGCCGTCGGGCAGCGGTAAAAGCACGCTGTTCAACCTGATCACCGGGCTGCTGGAACCCGACAGCGGCGAGATTTTGCTTGACGGGGTGGTCGATGTCGTACGGGCGGGGCATTTTGGTTATATGCCTCAACGCGATCTGCTGCTGCCCTGGCGCAGCGTGCTTGACAACGTCATCATCCCGCTTGAGCTGCGTGGTATTCCTCGCACCGATGCTCGTACCCGCGCCCGCCAGATGCTGCCCATGTTTGGCCTGGAGGATTTTGCAGACAGCTATCCGGCTTCGCTTTCCGGCGGGATGCGGCAGCGTGCTGCGCTGCTGCGCACCATTCTCACCGAGCGTGACACACTCCTCCTCGACGAGCCTTTTGGCGCGCTAGATGCGCTGACCCGCCGTGAGCTGCAAGACTGGCTGTTGGGGCTGTGGGAGCAGTTCCGGCAGACGGTGGTGTTCATCACCCACGATGTTGAGGAGGCCCTCTATCTGGGAGATCGGGTGGCTGTGCTCAGCCCGCGGCCGGGACGGGTAGCCAACATGTTGGCTGTCGATCTGCCGCGCCCACGCCGCCGGGGGATGATCGCCCTGCCTCAATTCGGCCGGCAGATGTCCGAGCTGCTGGAGTCGCTGGGAGTTGAAGTGTAGCTGTGCCGGCAAGGATGCCATAACAGGTATCAGACCAGTGTTATTTTTAGCGAAGGTAAACATGGGGCGGAGCCCCACCACAGAGAGAGGAAAATCGCAGCGGCTTGCCGGTATTGTGGCGTATGGATTCCCGCTTTCGCGGGAATGACAGGAATGATGAAGGTGTGTTCAGCGGACGCTTGGGATGGCAACAGGTACATACAAAGCTTTTTACTCAGCACTCAGCACTCGTTACTCGGCACTATTTTCAGAGGAGGTTTGCATGGTTAAGTAGATCACTGCGCAAGAGCTTAATCCGGAAAGCTTTATCGAAGAGAAGGTGGAAGAGATCAGGCGTGCTGTGGTAGATGGGGGGGCCATCAATGCCCTCTCTGGCGGCGTCGATTCGTCTACGGTTACGATGCTGGGGCATCGCGCTTTGGGTGAGCAACTGAAGACGGTTTTTATCGAAAATGGCCTTATGCGTGCGGGCGAAGCCGAGCAGGTCGCCGGCTTATTTCGTGGCCTCGGCGTCGCGGTTGAAATTGTTGACGCGCGCTCGGAGTTTTTTGCGGCGCTCAAAGGCGTGGTAGACCCCGAAGCGAAACGAGAAGCTATTACGCAAACCTTCTACCGAGACATCTTTGGTCGTCTCGTTCGCGAGAGTGGGGCGAAGCATTTGCTCCAGGGGACGATCTTGACCGACATAGATGAGACTGTCGCCGGGATCAAGCGCCAGCACAATGTCTTTGAGCAGCTGGGGATTGATCCTCAGGCGGCGTTTGGCTACCATATCCTTGAGCCGCTTATTCAACTGCGCAAGGACGGCGTGAGAAAGCTGGGACAGGCGCTTGGGCTGCCTACCGAACTCTTCCGGCGCATTCCCTTCCCAGGGCCGGCGCTTGCCGCCCGTGTGATTGGCGAGGCAACGCCGGAGCGCATCGAGACGGTCCGGCAGGCCACACAGGTTGTAGAGCGGCTGCTCCCCGACTATGGAGCCTTTCAATACCTTGCCATTTTGCACGAAGATCGGGTAACAGGGATGCGCGATGGCCAGCGCGATTTCGGCGAGCAGATTGAAGTGCGCTGCTGGGACAGCCTTGACGCGCGCACGGCCACGCCTACACGGCTCCCGTTTGAAGTTCTTGAGCAGCTGGCACAGGAGATTGTCCGGACGGTACCTGGCGTCGTGAGCGTCACTTACAATATAACGCCCAAGCCGCCGTCAACCATTGAAGCTGTGTGACCGTTCAGCCTGCTCGTGAGGGAGATAAACTGACCGATTACATGCGGAAGTAACCTGTGCAATGGGGCAGGCGCTTTGATACAATCACTTTTGGTAACTGCTCAGCTCTTAGCTGTTGGCTCTTAGCTTTTCAAGCTTCGAACTGTGACTTGTAAACTCAGACTGGAAACGCGTCACGTCTCACGTTTTACATATTGCAGCAACTACACTGGCACAAGCTGGTATGGGCAAGCCGCTCACTAGCAGTTGAACAGTCATGACGTTTTAACTATTTACATATTTACCTTTTATGCATCACCTATAGCTACTGTAGGAAGCGCCAGGTAGCTGAGTAGTTACCACTTTTGTATCAATAGCATCATGCCCTTTTTACCACAAGAGGTTGCTCTCTTTTCATTTGAGCCTCAGGCCGCTGCCCATGGATGATAAAGCTGCTCAAAGCAAACAACCGCTATCGTACCGCCTGATGACCTATAACATCGGCGGTGGGCGCAAGCAATATACATCGGAAACATCCCTGATCTTACAGGTGGTCCGGACGGTTTCCCCTGACATAGTAGTTATTCAGGAAGCCGCCCGATTTCTCGACGTTGAAGGACGGTGGCACAGCGATCTTGATGAGGTTTTCGATGCCCTTGGCGGGGATGCCAGGCATGTCTTCACGCCGACGCTCTCGATGCGAGAGCATATGCATCCCCGCAACAAAACGATGGCAAATGCCGTCTTCGATGATCATCAAGACTGGCAGCAGGGGAATGCCATTGTCTCGCGTTGGCCTTTCCACCGGCCAGGAAACCCAGGCCGGCCGGGCGCGCCGCTTTCTGTTCCGCTGCGTCGAAGCCCTGTCTATGAGGGCAGCCGCGATACTGAGCCCAGGGCGGCCTTGTTGGCACGTATTGGGCGTGCGCCGCAGTTTCCCATCGTTGTTGGTGTGCATTTGAGCACTCTGGTTGGGGAGCGCGGCAAAGATATCATCCCTGGTAAGCCCGAGCAGGCAGCCGGGCTGCGCGAGGAGGAAACACAGCTGCTGCTCGACCTGCTGCGCAGCCGTGTCCTTGACCAGAACGAGGTTGTCTTCCTGCTGGGCGATTTCAACGCGACAATCAACGAACCTTCGATCAAGCATCTCCTGGATGTTGCAGGCTTCATGTTAGCCACACCGATGAATGGCATCGTGAGCACACATTCCGAGGTTAAGGATGCCATCGATCACATCTTCCTGTTCCCATCCGGCCGTGTTGTTGAATACCAGAGCTTTGTCGTAGACACGGAGGCGGCTCATCGGGCCTCTGACCATCTGCCGGTTGTCACGGATGTGGTTGTTTGCTGATGGCAGATAGCTTATGACTGATGGCCTATGATTTTGAACTGAGGAAACATGACGAAAATCGAATTTGGAACCGATGGTGTGAGGGGGAAGGCCGGCACATGGCCCATCGATGCAGCAGGAGCTGCACAGATTGGCTATGGAGTAGGTGCCTTTTTACGCCAACAGACGGCAAAACCCAAGGTCCTCGTTGGCCGGGATACACGCCAATCTGGTGAGGAGATTACGGCATCCCTGGCGCGTGGGCTCTTGTTGCATGACGTTCAGGTCGCCGACGTGGGTGTGATCACAACGGCAGGGGTAGCCTATCTCACCAAGCACATGAAGATGGATGCCGGTATTGTCATCTCTGCCTCCCATAACCCGTGGACCGAGAATGGCATCAAGGTCATCGGCGCCGATGGCTGCAAGCTCAGCGATGCGCACGAACAGGCGCTTCAGCAAGCCGTCAACCAGCCCATCGACCCACAAAACGAGGGAAAAGCTGTAGGGCAGATGCAGTCATCGCCTCACTTGGTGGCGGATTATATCGACCATCTGGTAGCACCCTTCGAGGGCACCGCCCTGTCCGGGCTCAAGATTGCAATCGATTGCAGCAACGGCGCCGCCAGCCACATTGCTCCTGAATGCTTCCAGAGGCTGGGGTGCTCGCCAATCGTCCTGCACGCTGAGCCCAATGGTACCAATATCAACCATCAATGCGGCTCGGAGATAGCGCGCGAGGGGCGCGGCGATCTCCTCGAGACGGTTATGTCGCGAAAGCTTGACCTGGGGGCGGCTTTCGACGGTGATGCCGACCGTGTCATCCTGGTCGATGAAAATGGGCACCTGGTTGACGGCGATTACATCCTCTACATTCTGGCGATGCACCTTAAAGAGAGGGGCGAGCTGGCTGGGAATGTCGTCGTGACAACTACCATGGCCAACCGCGGGCTCGATGCAGCTTTGGCGGCCCAGGACATCCGGGTTATCCGTACGCCGGTCGGCGATAAGTACATTGTGCGGGAGCTTCAGAATGGCGGGTATAAGATTGGCGGCGAGCAGTCGGGGCATATCATCATCTATGATGACACACACACAACCGGTGATGGTATCTACTCGGCTTTGTTCATTGCCGGCATACTCGCTGCTGCCGAACAGCCACCGCTCAGCCGGCTTGCACTGCCGCTTCAGAAGTTTCCGCAGGTGATCGTCTCGGCCCGCGTGTCCGCCAAGCCTGCTCTCCAATCGCTGCCGGATTTTGAGCGCGAATATCAGAGAATATCGGAGCAGTTAGGCGCTGAAGCGGTCATCAATACCCGCTACTCTGGCACCGAGCCATTGTTCCGAGTTATGATAGAAGGAACTTCTGAACATCGTTTGTCTGACATAGCCAAATACGCTGTCATGCTTGGCAGAACTGTCCAGTCCGCGACAGGTAATTCTTCTGATTGGATAGAGGCCAAGGATTGCACAACAGGAACTTCTCTTTCTATCGAAAATATAGAGGACGGTGGTGTCCGATAACCGTCCTCTATATTCGCTATTTGTGTGGAGAACGCCATGACCAATAAACTACCCGTTTCACAGATCCTCTATGAAGCCCCTTCGACATGGGTCCTATCTCTGGATGAACTTGAAAAGTGGATTGAGGATGTATCCCAACAGCCTGACAGGTTGGCACTTGGTTTTTGCTCCCTGAAAAGATGGCTCACCGAGCACCTCGACGATGAAGCCGTTCGCACCAGGAGCCTGGCCCTTACCAACCGGTTCCTTGACCAGATCGATGTATGGCTGAGGGAGGGAGACCCCTCACATGACGATTTGTGTCTGCTGTTCGGCATCCTGATGACGCTGATCGGCGAGGCGGGGCCTTACCGTTATGAGACCAAGCGAGATCCCAGCGGCAAGCTCGACCAGGAGATACGGAACCCGATGGCAGAGCTGCGTCTGCGGGCCATCGATGTCTGCAAGTCCCTGTTTGGCCGGGGCGTTTTTGACCGCATCCGGGCCGGCATCGATGCCGAGATCATCCCCTTGATTGAAGCGGCTATGGAGGTTCAAAGGGACCAATGCGACCGCTTTATGCCCTTCCGCATCATCCAGATCGGCAAAGTGGCCGAGCGCCTGCTTGAGCTGGCGGTGTGGCTGGAGGCTTCCGGCGAGCAGAGCCGTGAAGATGCGGAGCTGGTCGCGCTGCTCAAAAGCTTTTACGACCTCAAGTATCCCCGTTTTGGGACCTCCGGGTTACGGGGCCAGTGGGATAAGGATTTCACCGAGGCAAAGGCTCTCAGGACGGCACAGGCTGTCTGCCAGTATATGGCAGACGTCGGCATTCCTGAGTTCGTCGTGCCGGGCGCGCAGCCACTGGCCGGGAAGTGGGTCGTCATTGGCTATGACGGCCGGCGCAACTCTGAGTTGGTCGCCAACTGGCTGTCCGAGATAGCCATCCGGAACGGCTTTGGCGTTTATCTGACGACCCGTCCCACGCCTACACCGGCGATCATCTACCAGGCTGTAGAGCGTGTCGGCAAAGACAAGATTGCCGGTATTCTCAACTGTACGGCCAGCCACAACCCGCCCGAATGGCAGGGCATCAAGTTTAACCCGAAAGAAGGTTATCCTGCTCCTACCCACCTGACCGATATCATCGCCGCCCGCGCTAACGAACTCCAACTGATGGGGATTGATGTGCCAAGGGCCGATCTTGCTGAAGCCGAGGCCAATGGTCACCTGGAGCGCTGCGACCCGCTGCCGTCCTACTGGGAATGGCTCAAGGAGAACGGAAAGGGCAATGAGCGCATTACCATCGATATGGACAGGATCCGCGAGTACTTCCAGGGCAAGCTCGTTATCATCGATGAAATGCACGGGGCGGGCCGCGGGTACATGGGCCACATTCTTGGTGATGTGGGTATCCGGCACCAGATCATCCACGCGGAACGGGACATCGACATAGGCGGGCTGGACTATGCCAACCCTGAGTACCCGTTCATCAAGCCGCTCATGAAGGCGGTCGAAGAGCGAGGGGCTGCCCTGGGGCTCGGCCTGGACACCGATGCCGATCGCTTTGGCGTGGTAGGGGAGGGCGGCGTCTATTACCGCCCTAACCAGGTGTTGGCTATGCTCGTCCACTATCTGCGCAACAAACGCGGGCTGGAATGCCGGCTCGTCATTACCCAGACGGGGCTGCCGATGATCGATGTCATCGCCGGGCTGTCTGAGGGCAATGAGACCTCCAAGCCTGCTCCCGGAGTCATTCCGGCTTATGTCGACCATCCCTTTTACAAGCGCCGCGTGGGCAGCCGCGAAGACATGGTCTGGGATAACGTGTTCGTGGTGCCGGTGGGCATCAAGTATATTGCTGAAATCGCCAGGATGGACGATCAGTACAAGCTGATACCTGAAGAGGAGCTTGGTTCGAACTGGATGGATAACCTGCTGCTGGGTGGTGAGGAAAGCTCAGGGTTGACGACCCGGGGCCACGTGCCTGATAAAGATGGCATCTGGGCCAACCTTCTCATCCTGGACATGATCGCCTATTATGGCAAGCCGCTTGCCGAAATCTGGCAGGAGGTCATCAATCTGCCCGGCTGCTGGGAGTCGTATGGCGGGCGCACCGATGTCGATGCCAGCGATGGGGCCAAGGAGCGCCTGATCAGCTGCTACCTGGACCAGTTCATCGGCGTTGAGCCGGGGCAGGCCAGCCTGGGCGGCCGCCCGGTGCTGTATGCCGGCGGCATTCGTTACGATATGGCCGAGATATTCTTGGGCGATGAAGAAGGCAAGATGCGCAATTTCCTCCGGATTCGCGCCTCGGGTACAGAGCCGATCAACCGGGTGTACACGGAGACGAAAGACTGTGAGCTTTGGGAAGACCTCCAGGGCATCGTGCTGGCCAAGCTCGATGAGTTCACCAACGACGAAATCAAGGCGGCCTACCGGATAGAAAGACTGGCTGACATTCTGGCCTCCACCCATCCCGGAACGTGGGCAGTGGTCAGAGAAGCCATCCTCGATAAGTTGGAAAGCGAGAACTGGACGGTGGAAGACCTTTGCCAGAAGCTTACCATCAAACGGGAATATGTCGAACACCGCAACCGCGAGGTCATCGACCGCTGGCTGGAAGAATTGAGTGATTGACGATTGTAAGAAGACTTCCGAAGTCTCAAGGACGTCAGTCCCGACTTCGGAAGTCTTGGTTTAAGCAAAACCTCCGAGCAGAAGATCGAAGATATCCCTCGGAAGGACCGTAATCTTTCCCCGCTGCCCTGGACGCAGAGCGTCCCCCAGCCCCTGCCCCCCAACCCCCACCTTCACGGCAGGAAGTCGTTGGTAAACGCCGCCGATGCATCGATGGGCTGGTCGATGATCCCATTGTCGGCCATCCACTTGGAGTAATTCTGCCATACTTCGAGCTTCTGCTCGCCCCAGCGAGGCGCATTGGCCTGATAGCGCGGTGACAGCCAGGCCTGGCTCGCCTGCACCAACTCCTCATCAAGCTCCGGCACGGCTTTGAGCAGGATGGCAGCCGCCTCATCCGGGCTCTGGATAGCAAACTCGTAGCCGCGCGAGATGGCCCTCATGAAAGCACGCACTACCTCCGGGCGCTCATCGATCGTCTTCTGGTTGGTGATGAGCAGCGGCGTGTAGTAGTCGCGGATGCAGTCGAAGTAATCCTCCATCATGACCGTGCTGAGCTCGATCCCTTGTTGCTCGGCCTGGATGCCCTGCCAGCCGTAGAAGATCCAGGCCAGGTCGACCTGGCCGGTCTGGAGCAGCGCCAGCGGATCGGTAAAGCCGGTATCGACGATCTGTAATTGGCTGAAGTCTCCGCCGTCGCAACCCATCAGGACACGCAGTGTAGGCTCTTCGAAGGGACCGCCGTAAGAGCCGTAGGTTAGCCCTGCCCAGTCTTTGGGTGATTGAATGTTCTTATCGGCCAGCGATGCGAATCCCGAGGTGTTGTGCTGGATGATGGCGGCAATCGAGACGACATCAGGGCTTTCTTCCCCGGCATAGGCAAGCGTGATCTGCTCCTGGAAGCTGACGCCGAAATCGGCTGCTCCGGTGGCAACGGCTTGCTCAGCATAGACCTCGCCGGGCTGGATGATTTCTACATCCAGCGCTTCCTCGGCAAAATAACCCTCCTCCTGCGCGACAAATATGCCGGTGTGATTGGTATTGGGTACCCAATCGAGCATAAAGGTAATTTTGGTTGGTTCAGTGACGGCTGGTGTGTCGGCTGCTTGGCCACAGGCGGCCAGCAATCCTCCCAATAGTGCTATCGCAAAGATAATCGGTAATTTGTTTCTCATTCTTCTTCCTCCTGGACTAATGTTTGGTGACTGCCTTTCACCCCTCATCCCTCATGCCTTTACGGGCACGCAGGGCGACGAAAGCACCTCTTCCCTGGCCCTTGTGAACCTCGAACGCCTCCGCATCGAAGCCGATCTGCACATCCGTCGTACCGGCTGCCGGGCCCGGCACACCGATGATCGTCTGTCGGGCCTCGATGTGTGTGAAGCCGGCCTGCTGTATGTCGGCCACGATTTCGCCGGCAGCGTGGAAGTGTGCATACCGGTAGAATGTATCGGTGTCTTTGTTTGCCTCATACATCTGGCCGAGCGGGCTGACCCGGTCAACCGTGCCTACGATGAGATGACC
>JAFGMS010000323.1 GCA_016927375.1 Anaerolineae bacterium | reverse complement strand
TT
This sequence comes from Anaerolineae bacterium, assembly GCA_016927375.1. Taxonomy (GTDB): domain Bacteria; phylum Chloroflexota; class Anaerolineae; order Aggregatilineales; family UBA3940; genus JAFGMS01. The sequence continues at coordinate 4,039 of JAFGMS010000323.1, read as the reverse complement.
GCTCCTATCCGCCAATTGTCATCTCATACACAACATCGATTTTTTGGCTCTGCCCCACCCGATCAGTTAAACTAGATCGTTAGCTTTTACTCAGAATGGGCTACGTGGATGACACTCAAGAACCATCTGCAACTGACACTATGGCTGGCGATTGTTGTCGGAACCATCAGCGCGCCGATCTCTGTCCTTGCCATGCCGCCTGCTCAAGCCACGGCAAGCAAGGTTGAAATCATCAGCCCAACCGATAACCAGGAGGTCGGCGGGCTGGTCCAGATTGTTGGGACGGCCATCGATCCTGCCTTCTACCAGTACAAGCTTGCCTACGCAACTGAACCGGTCATCGATGATACCTGGACTGCTATTCAGGCGCCGGTAGCCCAGCAGGTCAATGAGGGCATACTGGGGGCGTGGGATTCGACACAGGTTGCAGACGGCATCTATCGTATCCGCCTGCGCCTGGTGCAGCAGGACGGCACGGCAATAGATGACCAGGTACGAGTGCAGGTTGTCAACGCAACACCTACTCCCCTCCCTACCCCGCTGCCAACGTTCACATTTACACCGCTGCCCAGCACAGCCACACCTGGGCCATCGCCAACGCCTCTCATCTGGCAGCCGCCGACCCGCACACCGCGCCCGACAGAGACACCTGGTGGGCCTATCCCGAACGCAACACCGCTCAGTCTGCAGGACTCGCCTTTTCACCCATCGAGGCTGCGACAGGCTGCCTGGACAGGGGTAATGATAACGTTCGGGACATTCGGCTTTTTGGCAGTCTACGGTCTGGTGAGAGCAGCCGTCCGTGGGCAGCTAAGAAGCTGGTGGTGGCGCTTCCGGCGGGAGGTCATCAACCCGATGCTTGACAGCCGCGGAAGGGAAAAGAAACGCAAATGATGAGGTATACAGCTTACAGTTCACAGCTCACGGTTTACAACTCTCAATACTCAGTTAAAGCTAGCAGCCATAAGCTATCAGCCGACCAATGGGCAAGTATCTAATCGTCGGGCTGGGCAACCCGGGCCGCGAATACCAATCGAACCGACACAACGTCGGGTTCCAGGTGGTCGATCACCTGGCAGCACGGCATGGTCTGGCATTTAGCAAGCTGCAAGCCAAAGCCTTCGTAACGAGCGGCCATATCGCTGGCCGGCAGGTGATCCTGGCCAAGCCGCAGAGCTACATGAACCTTAGTGGTGGGCCAGTAGCATCGCTGCACAAGTTCTACAAAACAGAGGTTGAGTGCCTGTTGGTAGTCTGCGATGATCTCGATTTACCTGTTGGCACACTGCGCTTGCGCCCGTCCGGCGGATCGGGCGGGCAAAAAGGCATGAAAAGCATCATCGAGCGGCTGGGCAGCGAGGACTTCCCACGCCTGCGCATCGGCATCGACCGCCCACCGGGGCAAATGGACCCGGCAGCCTATGTATTGAGGGATTTCGACAAGGAGCAGTTGCCCATTATCCAGGAAACCTATAGCCGTGCAGCCGACGCCATCGAGACCTGGCTGGCCGACGGGATCGAGTTAGCCATGAGCCATCACAACGGACCGGCGACATTTGATATTTGACATTGAACATCGACATGTGTCATGCAGAACCTGAATATGAACGATGCAACAACAACTCTGCTTCGTGGCGGATAATTCCGGATAGAATGAGGGTTACAACTTGCGCCAGATTCCTGTTTTCCGACGCTCTGCATTTGGCATGTGACACCCCAGCCATCTCTTGCCGCTATATAAATGTCAAATATCAAATGTCAAATATCAAAACAAAATGAAACTCTCCGGCCTCTTAGAACTCATACGAAACAACACGGCTTACCGCGCCGTACTCGCCGATCTCCATTCCGGCGGTGGGCAGTCGCTGGGCTTGCTCCGCGCCGCACGGCCCTACGTCACCGCAGCCCTTGCGCAGGACAGCGGCATGCCGGTGCTGGCCGTTACCGCGCGCATCGACCTCGCTCACAATCTGGCCGAGCAGCTGCTGGCCTGGGCACCCAATCTGCGTGTGCTGACCTATGCCGAGCCTAACCCGATCTTCTACCAGCGTACACCCTGGGGCCCCGGCTCGAAGCGCGCCCGTCTCCAGGTGCTGGCCGAGTTGGCCACCAGGCCATCTGATAACCTGGTCGTCGTCGCTTCAGTACGCGGGTTGATGCAGCGCACCCTACCACGTGAAACACTGCTTAAGTACACTATCAGGCTGGAACACAGCGGGAGACTTCCCGGCGGCCAACTCGATTCGCTGCTACGCCGCCTGCTCCACACAGGCTACGAGGCTGTCACCGTCGTCACCGAGCCGGGAACCTTCAGCCGTCGAGGCGGCATACTCGATATCTTCCCCATTGCCGCCGAACAGCCGGTGCGCATCGAGCTGTGGGGCGACGAGATCGAATCGCTGCGCGCCTTCGACCCGGCTACTCAGCGCAGCCTGGAGCCTCGGGGCGCTGTCACCATCACGCCAGCGCGAGAGGCCCTACCGCTCTACGGACCAGAAGTCGCCAGGACACTGTCAGCCTGGTTTGACAATCAGGCCCATCGACCTGAAATGGGAGAACGGCTCGATCAGTCAAACTGGCCGGCCGATTACCAATCGCTGCAACAAGGCACGGCTTTTCCCGACATCGAATTCTATCTGCCCTGGATGATCGAAGAGACGACCAGCCTGCTCGATTACCTGCCCGCAGAGACGCTCATCCTGGTGGACGATTGGGGCGATCTGGCCGATACGGTGGCCGACCTGGAGAATCAGGCTCTCAGTCTAAAAGAGACGGGGCAGGCATCGGGCGATATTCCTCCCGACATGCCGCTGCCGCTGGTCACCTGGGCCCAATTGGGTGATGAGCTGGCTCAGGGCAAAGCCGTCGAGCTGGCCGGCCAACCCGAGCAAGCGGCCTCCACCGGCGAGCTGTTCAAGCCCGGCCCTCGCTACGGCGGGCAGCTCAAAAGCCTGCTCGATGATCTCCATGCGGGGTTCCGGCGAGGAGACGAGCGAACGATCATCGTCTCCCGGCAGGCCGGCCGCCTGGCTGAGCTGTGGTACGAGCACAGCCGCGGGCCCCGCCCGGCCATGGTCGAGGAGGTATCGACCATCCCCGAACCCGGGAAACCACTCTTCGTCCAGGGCGCGCTGGCCGAGGGTTGGCTGTTACACGGACAAGATATCACAACCCATCTACTAACTGACGCCGAGATATTCGGATGGCGGCGTCCCGAGCCCCGCCGCCGCCCCAATCGCCGGGCCATTTCTCCGGAGAGCTTCTTTGCCGATCTCCACCCCGGCGACTTCGTCGTCCACATCGAATACGGCATCGGGCGATTTCAAGGGTTAGAAAAGCGCCTGATCGGCGGTGCAGAGCGAGAGTTCCTGCTGGTCAGCTATGCGGGGGGCGATACGCTGTACGTGCCAATATACCAGGCCGACCGGCTCGGTCGCTACGTCGGTGCCGACGACAGCGAGCCCAAGCTCTCGCGGCTGGGTACACCGGAATGGGCGCGCATCAAGGAAAGCACCCGCCGGGCCGTCGAGGCAATCGCCCAGGATCTGCTTGAGCTGTATGCTGCACGGGAGATCGTCAACGGTTATGCCTTTGCGCCCGACACACCCTGGCAGCACGAGCTGGAGGCCTCTTTTCCCTACATCGAAACTGATGATCAACTGCAAGCCCTGGCGGCAGTCAAGGAAGACATGGAGCAGCCGCGCCCCATGGACCGCCTGATCTGCGGTGACGTGGGCTATGGAAAGACCGAGGTTGCGCTGCGAGCCGCCTTCAAGGCCGTCATGAGCGGCAAACAAGTCGCCATGCTGGTCCCTACCACGGTGCTGGCACAGCAACATTACGATACCTTCAACCGCCGGCTGGCCCCTTTCCCTCTGAGCGTTGAGATGCTCTCCCGCTTCCGCACCCAGGCCGAACAATCTGAGATCGTCACCAAGCTGGCAGCAGGCACCATCGATATCGTCATCGGCACGCACCGTTTGCTGGGCCGGGATGTATCATTCAACGATCTGGGCCTGCTGATCATCGACGAAGAACA
>JAFGMS010000322.1 GCA_016927375.1 Anaerolineae bacterium | reverse complement strand
GGTTACTCGGTACTCAGCACTCGTCACTGCGGTGACACAGCCCGGCAACTTGGATGTAGGCCAGGTCAAAAAAGGAAATTCCTATAGAATCATGATGATAGACACGCTGCTGTTTCTGGAACGGCCGGCCTTTTGAGGTAATATCTAGGCGATCAACAACACCCCTAAAGATCCGGAGGATAAAAACATGGCAGAAAACTATGCCTTCCAGGCCGAAATCTCGCAGGTGCTCAATATTCTCATCCATTCGCTCTACAAAGACCGGGAGATCTTCCTTCGCGAGCTGATATCCAACGCCTCTGATGCGCTCAACCGCGTTCGCTTCGAGATGCTCACCAACGAGGATGTGCTGGATAAAGAAGCTGAGCTGGAGATCCACATCAGCGTGGACGAAGAGAACAAAACCATTCAGATATCAGATACCGGTATCGGGATGACGGCTGAAGAGATCGTTGACGGTCTGGGGATCATCGCCCGCAGCGGGGCCCGCATGTTTCTCGATCACATTGCCCAGGCCGAAGACCCAACCATCAGTGCCGACATCATCGGGCAGTTCGGGGTAGGATTCTACAGCGTCTTCATGGTAGCCGACCGAGTCGAGGTGCTCTCGCGGTCGTATCATCCTGATGCCGAGTCCGTGTTGTGGTCATCGACCGGCGATGAGGGATACGAGATCGATGTGGCCGATAAGACCAACCGCGGCACCGACATTCTCATCCACCTGCGCGAGGACGCCCACGAATTCGCATCCGTCTGGCGTTTGCAGCAGATCATCAAGCGTCACTCCGATTTCGTCAACTTCCCGATCTACATTCACAAGGTGGGTGAGGAAGAGGAAGCCGAAGCCCAACCGATCAACCAACAAACAGCAATGTGGCGGCGCATGCCCTCTGGGATCGAGCAGGAAGAGCACAATAAGTTCTACAGTTCCCTGACCCTTGATTTTGAGCCGCCGCTGCTTACCCTTCATACCCAGGCCGATGCGCCGCTCCAGTTCTACGCGTTGTTCTACGTCCCGCACAGCCCGGAGCGCAACCCCTTAACACCGCGCCAGGAGCCGGGCATCAAGCTGTATGCACGCAAAATCCTAATCGATGAGTACAACACCGATTTACTGCCGGAGTACCTGTGGTTCTTGCAGGGTGTGGTGGACAGTGAGGACCTGCCGCTCAACGTCAGCCGGGAGACCATCCAATCTAACCCTCTTATTGCCAAACTGAAGAGCGTCATCACCCGCCGTGTGCTAAACGAGTTCCAGCGGGTGGCCGATGACGATCCTGAGCAATACGCGCAGATCTGGCAGGCCTACAGTGGGTATCTCAAACATGGTGTTGTCAGCGACTACGGGAATCGAGACCAGCTGTTGTCGCTGCTGCGGTTCACAACCAGCCAGAGCGATGGCGCACTGGTCACATTGCAGCAAGTTGCCGAGAACCTCGCCGAGGGGCAGGACGCTATCTACTACGTGGTCGCCGATGACGTGGAGTCGGCCGCCGGCAGCGTCCATCTGGATGCCTTCCGGGCGCGCGGCATCGAGGTACTTTACCTGACTGAGACCATCGATGGGCTGCTCGTCCCGGCACTCGGCCAGTACGACGGGCATCCTCTTGTGGCAGTCGATGCAGAGGAGCTGGACCTGGAGAACGTGGGCCAGCCGGCTGTGGAAAGCGAAAAGGAAGCGGTCGATGACGCAACCCTGGGTGATCTGATTACGTATATCACAGCAGAACTGGGTGAGCAGGTCAGATCCGTGCGGGCCAGCAAAGTTCTATCCAGCAGCCCTGCCCGTCTGGTGACGCCCTCCGATGCCATGAACCGGCACCAGGAGCGCCTGTACCGGATGCTCAATAAAGAGATCGAGGAGCAGCCGCGCATCCTGGAGATCAACTCACATCATCCGCTGATCCACAATTTGGCCGCCCGCCTGGCCGCCGGTTTGCAGGATGATCTCCTCAAGCGCAGCGTCCGGCTGCTGTACGAGGGAGCCATGCTGGCCGATGGTGTGCACCCAAGACCGTCGACGATGGTTGAGGATGTCTATTCGATGATAGAGGCCGCCACCCAGCTCATTGACAATTGATCATTGAGTGATTGTCGATTGGATGATGATAACGTAGAGTGGCACACAAAGAGATTGTCTGCCGTCGCTGACAACTTCTTCGTGTCAGACGCCTCTCAGCGATCTCTCAGCCTTCTCTTGGCGTTGTCACAGCTTCGCGTTGTAATGTTAGGTCGTAACTACTCAGCTATCAGCTATTGGCTGTGAACTGTCAGCCGTCAACTAAAACTCATCTGAAAGTCGTCAATAGCACAATAAATCAGGTGATCGAGATGGAATCTACAAACCGTTCTACGCCTTTACGATTTCTTTTTATCGCGTTGGCTGTGTTCCTCGTTGGCATCTGCCTGGGTGGTACAACCGTTTTCTTTGCCTATATCTTACCAAACACTTTGCAGGGCACAGGTGCTGCGTTCCTGGAAACGGCTCCGGCTGCGACGCCAACATCTATCCCTCCCACTCAAGCGCCTTTAGACCCGGCTGTCTACACCGAACAGGACAGCATGGATGCCATCCTCTCCCACTTATACAAACAGGCCGGCCCTTCTGTGGTTTACGTTATCAGCCGCCAGCAGGTCTATTCTTTCTTCTATGGGGACACATCGAGGGAGGGCACCGGCTCCGGCTTTGTCTATGACAGCGATGGCGTTATCGTGACCAACTATCACGTCATCGAAGGAGCTGATGAGATCGACGTGGTGCTGGCAACAGGTGAAACTGTGCCTGCCCAGGTAATCGGGGTCGACGGCCTCTACGATCTCGCCGTACTCAAGATAGAAGCCGGCAGTGAGTTGGTTCCTCTGGCTATGGGTGATTCCGACACCCTCCAGGTTGGCCAGACAGTTATCGCTATCGGCAACCCCTTTGGGCTGGAGCGCACCCTGACGACGGGCGTGGTAAGCGCGCTGGAGCGGCTCATCGAGACAGAGAGCGGCGCGCTGATCGGTGAGGCCATCCAGACCGATGCCGCCATCAATCCCGGCAACTCAGGCGGCCCCCTGCTCGACACACGCGGCAACGTGATTGGCATCAATACCGCCATCAATTCTCCATCAGGAGGGTCGGTGGGGATTGGCTTTGCCGTCCCTTCGAATGTCGTGCAGCGCGTGGTGCCGGAGATCCTGACCAATGGGTTCTACCCTCACCCCGATTTAGGCCTGGCGGTGCTGGAGCTGGGAACCGAGGTCAACATCGGGAATGACGGCACTTCGCGTGGGCTGTTGGTCGTGCAAATGGATCGCGGCGGCCCCGCCGAGGCTGCCGGTCTGGAGGCCGCAGAGATCTCCCGCCAGCGTGGGCGCTACTTCTTCTCCGCTGGGGATATCATCACCGCCGTAGACGGGCAGGAAGTCTACAGCCGCCGTGACCTGATGGTCTATCTGGACACCAATCATCGGCCGGACGACCGGGTAACACTGCGCGTGCTCCGTGACGGCAGCCCGGTCGACATACAGGTCGTGGTGGGGACATCTGCTTCGCCGTCACTGAATCCGCGCTAATCATAGGTGTCAACTTAAGCCCAATATCATCCTTTTCGCTACGGTTACTGTCGTTCGCGAGGCTGAAAGCGGATCATCGAGCAATACGAGGCTCTTAAGTTGACACTTATGCCTCGCTAATTATTTGCCGGTTTAGCCGGAAGGCTTTTCGAGCTGATGGGAATACCTTCCGAGTTAGTTGGAGGGCTTTCCAGATCGGTCGGGAAGCTCTCCGGTTTGACCCGCGTACCTTCCGGTTTAACCCGCACGTCTTCCGGTTTGACCCGCGTACCTTCCGGTTTAACCCGCACGTCTGCTGGTTTGACCCACGTGCCTTCCGGTTTGACCCGCACGTCTGCTGGTTTGACCCGCGCGCCTTCCGGTTAAGTCAGCCCATTTTCCATTTGACTTCGCTCGCCTCATGCTTTGCGTAAGGTACCTTTATTCTAAAGAGCGTGTATACTTTTATATGGTTCTGGTAGTGCATTCTCGGTCCAAGGTAATCCAGTCATGTCAGATACTTACACTCAGGTGCCTATTCTCGTCGTAGATGACAATGAGCAAAACTGTCTCGTGCTCCAGCTCATGCTCTCTGACGCCGGATTCGAGAATGTCGTTGCCGTCCGGAGCGGCCAGGCTGCCTTGGATAGGATCGCTCGCAAGATGCCTGGGCTCATCCTCCTGGATGTCATGATGCCCAACATGGATGGTTACGAAGTTACAGAAACTGTCCGTACTACCTACCCCGAGCAGTACATTCCCATCATTCTGGTCAGTGCTTTAGAAGATCCTCAAGAGCGGATGAAGGGCATTCAGGTAGGGGCGAACGATTTCATCTCTAAGCCCTTCGATAAGGGAGAACTGCTGGCCCGGATCGAGTCACTGCTGGCCCGCAAGCAAATCCTCGATGAGCTGGCACACGAGCGAGAGCGGCTGGCGCTGCTTTACACAGTCAGCCAGGCGCTTACCTCACAGCTCGATTATCAGCAGATCATCCAGAAGATTGTCTCATTGACAACGGACCTGACAGGGGCAGCCAAGGCCGTTCTGGCGCTACTGGATAGAAACGGCCAATTCCGGCAAAAGATCATCGCCCGGGCCGGTCAGGAGACGCGCAGTGTAGACACCATCGATCCCCTGGTTCTCAGCAAGGGATTGCTGGGATGGGTAATCGACAACACGCAGTCGGTGTTGATACCCGATGTTAGCCAGGATGAGCGCTGGATGCGCTTCCCTGAAGACGATGAACCCACCAGCTCTGTGATGGCTGCGCCGTTGGTGCGCGCCCGGCAGGTAATCGGGGCGCTCATGCTGTCATCACCTAAACCGGCTATCTTCGAGCCGCAGCAGCTCGATATGCTGATGGCTATCTGCAACCAGGCAGCGGTTGCTTTGGAGAACGCTCGCTTATACGAGCAGGCCCAGCAGGAGCGCGCCCGCATCGAGACATTGTTGAACCAGATGGGCGATCCGGTCGTCGTGACCGACCTGTCCGGCTGCATCGCGCAGATCAACCCGGCTGCCGAGCGAGAGTTCAGGTTGGACAGCAGCACAATCGGGCAGCCGCTGTCAGAAGTATTTGACCTGGCGCTGGCTGATCTGCTGCTGCGCGCCCAGGAACGCAGCGCATCGGTCTCAGGCGAGTTTACCACACGCAAGCTGCTGCCGGATGAGCATCGCTCTTTTCATGTCAGTGTCTCGCCCGTCAAAGAAATCGGTTACACATTGATCTGGCAGGACATCTCAGGACTGAAAGAAAGCGAGCGCGTGCGGCTGGAAAGCGAGCGAGCCGAAAAACAGCATATCCTGGATGCCTTTTCACGTTACATGAGCCCGGCCTTACTGGAACGTGTTCTCAATGACCCTGATATTCTGCATCGGCGCGAACGGCGGGAGGCGGTCGTTGTGTTTGCCGATTTGCGCGGCTTCACGCAGTTGACCGTTGAGCATTCACCGGACGCCGTCATGGCCCTGCTCAACAAGCTCTTCCCGGAGATGATCGATATCGTCCACCAATACGAAGGCGTCATCTTCGATATTACGGGCGATGAGTTGATGATCGCTTTCAACGTACCGTATACCCAGGAAGATGCCAACCAACGGGCGCTCAAGACCGTCATAGATATGCAGCACCATTTTACGCATCTCAAAGCAGAATGGGCAAAACAGGGTATGATGGTCGGGCTGGGGGCTGGCATCGCCCGAGGCCCGGTTGTGCTGGGGCATGTCGGCGGGCCTTCTCACATGAACTATGCCATGGTTGGAGAGGCAGTGAACATCGCTCACCGGCTGGTCGATCTGGCAGAAGATGCTCAAATTGTCGTGGCGTCGGATATTCTGGTTGATGCTGTAGTAGATCACCAGCTTGCAACCATTCAGGAACTGCCCCCCCAGATCCTGAAAGGCAAAGCTGAGGCTGTAACGCTGATCTTAATCGAGCTAATTACCGGGCAGACTCAGGAGTAACCTCTCAATATGTCGGAACACACATCCGCAGGCATGGCTCAGATGGAGGCCATACTCCAGACGGTGGTCAAAGATTGGTACGATTCATTGAACGATCCTGCCCCTGCCCAGGAGCGCGTCTTGCATAAGCTGCTGAAGGGGTATGCCCAGACCCGCGATGGGCAGGCCCACGGCGCGGCCAATATTGAAACCCTGGAAGATTATCGACGGGCCTTTCCGGCGCGCACATACGAAGATTACCTGCCCTTGCTTAACCAGGTTTATGCGGGTGATATCGATACCCTCCTCTACCAGGAGCCGATCGGCATCGCTATGACCCGCGGTACGACCGGCGATACCCCCAAGCTGATCCCGATGACCCCCGACGATCTCAACACCCGGCCATCCGCTTCGCGAGCGGTGCTGAACTACATCTTGCGCACCAAACAGTTTGATATCCTTGAGGGGGTTAACCTCAACTTAGGCTTTCCGTCCCGGCTGAACGCGATGCGAGTGGGTGACAAGGACATCGATGTCGGCTACTCATCAGGCATCTACATCCGTCATGTCAGCAGCAAGACGATGATAACCAGCCTCCCGACCATGGATGAGCTGGATGCCCTGGGCGGCGATCAGGAGGTCTCTGCCTGGGACCGGCGCTTTGAGCTGGCTTACCAGACGGCCAAGGACGCGAATGTCACCATCCTGGGGGGGGTAGTGAATGTATTCCTCAAATTCGGCCGCTATCTGCACAAGAACTACGGTATGCGTCCCAAAGACATCTGGCAGGCGCGTCTGATGACTCTGGGGAGCGCGCCGCGCATCAGCACCAAATGGGCGCCGGCCTTGCATGCCAACTGGGGCTCACAGGCGGCCATCCTGGAAATTTACGGGACAACCGAGGGGATGTTCGGCCAGCAGAAAGACGATCACAAGGCATGGTCGCCCAACTACGACCTGTTCTTTCTCGAAGTCGAAGTGGGGGGGCGCACCAAGATGCTGCACGAGATGCAGCCCGGGGAGGTCGGCAGCCTGATCGTCAGCACGGTGATTCTCCCACGTTACAAGATCGGGGACCTGATCCGCGCCTACCGGCCGCCCTACTTCCGCTGCATCGGACGTGAACACCCGTTGACGCCCTGGCGAGCCTGGTGGGAGGATCTGCTTTACCTCGACTTCGGCCGGATCTAATTATTGACGATTGATGATTGATGGTTGACGATTGAAAAAAACGACATAGTCTCCATCAACACCTTCGCCAACTTGCGATGAGCGAACCGAAAACAGTCATGGTGAAGTGACAGCTCAGCGAGCAGCCGGACAGTCACTTCTTTAGACCCGCACACAAGAAATCGCGAAGCTGCTGCTATCTACTTTTGCCGGAACAGGCTGTTGAGCAAGATGGCTGCCCCGATCAATACCAGGAGCAGCGGCCAGGTAAGCTCGGTATTGATGACCCCGCTAAGGCCAACTACCATCAATATACCCCCGATGATAAAACGACCAGTCACGGGCCGGGCATGATCGGGCGAGACGGCACGTACTGCCCCTTCAAGCAGCACTGCCAGGCCGGCGCCAAAAACGATCCAGTGCCATACCTGGGCATTGCCAATTTGGGGCAGGAGTTCCAGGTTGTCGGCCATGAGGATCAAGCCGGCCAGGATGAGAATGCTGGCCCAGAAGGCAGCACTGATGGGATCGCGGCGGAACTTATCTCCGGCATACTCTCCCTTTTCGGCTTCCTTTTCCCGCTCTTTCTCCTGTTCCTTTTCCTGTTCCTTTTCCCGCTCTTTCTCATCTTCCCATGAAGAGCGAGGCGGCTCGGGCGGTCTTTCCGAAGGAGGTAATTCCTGACTCATCAACGTACTCTTTCTACTTGGTGCAGAGAGCAAAAGGTGTCTCTATCAGTCTACCACAGTTTGGGCAGCAGATGTGAGGGTGTTATGGCTAATGGCATGCTGATGGCTGATAGCCTATGGCTGACGGCTGGCGGTTATTGCTTGCCCGTCCACTTATATATTTGCCACTCCGCCCTAGTACAGTTGGGCATAAGTTCATCGCCAGATTAAGGCAATCTTCCCAACTGTATAAAGTACTTTGCGTTGCACTTCTCGACT
>JAFGMS010000321.1 GCA_016927375.1 Anaerolineae bacterium | reverse complement strand
CCCATATGGATTGCCGTGAAATAGCATCGAGATCCCTGGAATTGGAGAGCCAGCTAACCAGCCAGGGGAAGTACGGGGCAGTGGGTACAGCTTCGAACACCTGGAAGATGAGATAAAGAGCATGTTCCAGGTCTCTTTGTTGAGCCGCTATATAAGCCCTGATGGCGATTTCAGCATAAGACATTGAGTTGCTCACAGGGATCAGATCAAGAGGATTGCGTGTCTGCTTGATGATCTTGTGCAGCAAATCAAGGTACCGCTTCTCTTCAGCGTTGCTGGCAAGGGCCCAGCCCAAGTGGAACATGGCATGTTTGAAATCCTTTTGCTTAAAGGCTTGCTGGGCTATCTGAAATTCTTCTTGAGGGGTTGGCTGGTTTTGCATTTTGTTCTCCCGGATGTGTGCTGGCATGCCGTTGTTGTATACCAATATCCTGATTTGGTCAATGTCCCAAGAATGAAAAACACAGGGAGCATGTAACGGGTGCTCCCTGTGTGAGGCCCTCTGAGGACTGAGTTAGAGGGCGTGTCTACAATCCACTCAGTCTTCCATCTGCTTTGCCAGATAGAGCTGGAGCCCCATTTGCTCAATCTGTTCGAGCTGTGTCTCTATCCAATCGATGTGTTCCTCTTCGTCCTTGAGAATTGCTTCGAGCAGTTCGCGCGTCCCATTGTCGCCCACCTCAACCGCCAGCCGGATGGCCTCGTTGTAATCTTTGATGGCTTCACTCTCAGCGGTCCAATCGTTTTTAAGCTGCTCTTCGACGTTTGCCCCGATGTGGATGGGATTCAGTTTGCTGACAACAGGCAGCCCTTCCAGAAACAGGATACGCCCAATGTGCTCCTCAGCGTGCTTCATCTCCTCAATGGCGCGCTTCTCGATGGTCTCATGAAGTCTGTCGTAGCCCCAATCGGCGCACATCTCGGAGTGGACCATGTACTGGTTGATGGCTGTTAGCTCATCTGCAAGAAGATAGTTCAGCGTCTCGAGAATCCGGTCGTCACCTTTCATATCGTTCTTTGTCCTTTCTCTAGAATAGGGGGTAGAGTGTGCTATATCAATTCTGAATAAATGTTGGTTGTTCTGAGCTTTGTTCCTTCCGGCGTACTTCGTAAGAGATCATATAGCAGTATGGTAGGAGTTGGCAACAAACTGGCGCGGAGTTGTGAGTAATAAGAAGCTCTGGCACACAACTCATGAGAACCTATCAAAAAAACAACCAGAGATCATCGACCTCTGGTTGTCAGGCACACGATTTGTCTAGGGTGCTATAGTGGCAGGACTGCTTCAATCCACTGCTGGAGCCCGGCCGGGTTTCTTTCCATGTTCGGATCGTTTCTCCTTTACTCGATGCCTCTGCGATGGCGTCGCTTGATTAGCACCATGCCGGCAGCCAGCGGCAGCAGTAGAATCACACTAGCGCCGCCGCACAACCTTCTCTGGGGCTGGTCCTCTGCCTCGGCCTGACTAGCTTCGCCCTCTTCCTCTCCTGTCCCGACTTCATTAGCGGGGGCGGCGGGCCTGCTGCCGCCAACCAACTCCACATCATCGATCCACACAATACCTGTGGCACCCTCGGTGCCGGCTCCCATGCTAAGACTGTAGCCGGTCATCCGTGCCGGATCGACTGCTTGCAGCCCACCGGCATCGGCCCATTCAGCCAACTCGAAGTCAGACCAGGAATAAGTCACCTGAGACCAGGCATTCAGGCTCTCTGCCGGGAGGGCAAAGGATATCTCGAACGGGGTGGGCGCTTCGAGATCGCCGGAGTACACGCCCAACGTGATCCACTGATCGGCTGTATCTGTCATCACCCACATGGAGATGCCGGTACTGTCGCTCCAATCCTGGAGCGTATCAGCAGAGCGGCCGCAGGCAAAGTAATCTTCAGGGGCAATCTCGTAGTGTATGCGCAAAGAGGCGCCACCACCATGGGCAAACTCGCTGTCCGCATTGCACTCGATGATCGTCTCCGGGCTGCCGGTATCAGCGTGCCAAGAGTTGACACCTGCTTCGAAGTCATCGATGATGCCGGTGGCGACTGCTGCGGGAGGCTGCTCAATAGGTGCTTCCACCGGCTGCTCGGCAGGCTGCTCATCACCCGATGAGGATGCCGGGGGCGGCGCATCACCCCAGGTGCTGCGGATGGCCTGATCGACAAAATCAACCAGCTCCGGGCCGACGGCGGCGTTGGCAATATCGTTGGGATGAGCATCGTCATCAGAGACACGATACTCTGAGCGCAGCATGTTGTCTCCACCCGCCAGACGGCCAAAAAGGTCAAAGACAAACAGGTTGGCATGCCCACTCCGGAATTCATCAGAGAGCAGCCAATCACTGAGAGCTCGCGCCCGCCGTGCTTCATCAGAGTCGGTGCTGTTGGGGACCTGAGGCGGATGAGTGACAAGGACGAGGAGCTTGTCCGGGTACCTGTCTATCTGGTTGGCAATCGTCCGGTAGTATTCCTTGTCGGCTTCCAGTTGAGCGTCATCACTGATGTTGCTGGTCGGGAAGCATGACTTGATCATGATAACATCATATTGCATGAGATGGCTGAGGGTGTTGCCAGGCGGATCGTGAACGGGCTGGCTGAAGATCTCAGCGAAGCCATCAGGATCGGTGTTATCGCCCGGCACATCGAAATTAGTACCCGTCTCCGAGCCGTCGGCCAGGCGCAGTCCCTCCTCGTTGTAACCATGGTCGTAAAACTCGTAGCCAAGAGCGGAAAACCCCTCACGAACATCTCCACCATCGATGATCCCAAGACCAACAGAATGGTGCAGCCAGATGATGCGGACTGGTTGCTGTGCCAGTGCACGATTTTGGGTCAGCAGGAGCAGAGCAGCTATGATGCTGAGTGTCCATAGTCTGTTCATGAAACGATACCAACGCGGCATGATATACCTCCTCTATGTTCTACTAACAACCTTGCTGAGTAATGTGCCCATCAGTTTAGCATAAGGGGTGATTGTGTGAAATTGACGCGTTCATCCGGCGAGGCACAAGTGCTTTTGTGCTACTCGCGTACTATGCCGCCATGATATACCAGCTCATAGACGATCTCGCCGTTCCGGTCGATCCACTCTTTACCGGTAAAGAACCGAACATCGCCTTCGTTGGTATCTACGTAGTGAAGGTCGCCTTCGGTGTGCTCAAAGCCACCCAGAAAGCGGTCTTCTGCATACATGCGGGTAAGACTTTGCTTGATCATTTCCCCCGCCTGCGCTGAGCTGATTTTGTCGGGTTGCAAGATTCGCCCAAAGTAGTTCATTGCCCACACGACCTTTCCCCCGTGGTAGACGACTTCCTCACCGATGAAATCGCTTTCACCTACATAGGTATCGTGGTAGGCCCACGCTCCTTCGAAATACTGGAGATCGTGGGAACCGAGCCGGTAAGGAAGCAGCTTTTGCCCGCTGCCTACATAGGTAGCGCACTTGGCGCGGACAATGAAGGCAGAGAGCGCTTCCAGCGAGAGGGTGTTCATAAGGTTTCTCCCTTGAAAATAGTGATGAGTCACGAGTGCCGAGCAACGAGTTAAAAGCTTTGTGCTTTGTATGTGCCTACTGCTATCACAAGCCTCAACATAACCGGCCTTCGCCAATTCTGTCAT
>JAFGMS010000320.1 GCA_016927375.1 Anaerolineae bacterium | reverse complement strand
GGCGACAGCGTCAACATGACCGTTGAGTTGATCACGCCTGTAGCCCTGGAAAGAGGCTCCAAGTTCGCTATCCGTGAGGGTGGTCTGACTGTCGGCGCCGGCGTTATCACTGAGATCATAGAATAAGAAACTGGACATCAACTCGGAGGTAATTATTTTATCCAAAGTTGATGTTCAGTTATTGAGGTTAGCATGGCAAAGAAAGATGTGCGCCCGGTAATCACTCTAGAGTGTTCGGAATGCCGTGAGCGGAACTACACTTCACAGAAGAACAGGCGAAACGACCCACAGCGCCTTGAAATGAAGAAGTATTGTCGGCGATGTCGTAAGCATACGCTGCACCGCGAGACCAAGTAGTAGTGGTATGGTCGGGTGGGCACGCTCTATGGTATAATGTAGCAGGTTATGCAGTGCGTGCCCAATGTAGGCGAGTAGCTCAATTTGGCAGAGCAACGGTCTCCAAAACCGTAGGTTGCGGGTTCGAGTCCTGCCTCGCCTGCCTATAACGCTTACTCTAAGACACCGCTCATCGTGGCGGTGTCTTAAATGTGGCACACTTTTAAGTGAGAGAGAAGATGGCGACAAGCGACCGCAAACGTACAGAGAACCCTCAAAAGGCATCGGAGCAATCCAAGAAACCTGCGCGTGATGACAAGAGTAAAAAGCGCTCGGCAGAGACCAAGCGTAGAGCGTCGTCGCGGCGTGACGCTTCACGTAAGGGCTCCAAAAGCCGGAATGCGATCTTGCGTTACTTTCAGGAAACTGGAGACGAGTTGCGTAAGGTTGCTTGGCCAACTCGCGAACAGGCTATCCGCCTGACAGTGATAGTCCTGGGAAGCACAATCGCCACGGCTATGTTTTTTGGGATTCTCGATTGGATCTTCCAGCGACTGGCTGGTTTTCTCATCTAGTTGGACATCAGTCCACTGGCCAGATGCGGCAGCGGAAGAGCCGTGGTAGTTAAGGGAGACATCTCCTGATGGCTGACAATGTAAGATATCCTATGGATGATATGGGGGAAGGGTTACCCGGCGAGGAGAGCGATGGAGGTCGCCACTGGTATGTGGTGCATTGCTATTCCGGTTATGAAAACAAGGTTCGACACGCTATTGAGCAGCGTATCGAGACAATGGGGATGCAAGACAGCATCTTCGATGTCGTCGTTCCTACTGAAGAGCAGATCGAGATCAAGGATGGTAAGCGACGTAACGTCGAGAGGCGGGTTTTCCCCGGATATATCCTGGTCGAGATGGTCATGGACGAAGACTCATGGTATGTCGTTCGCAACACTCCCGGTGTGACGGGTTTTGTTGGGATGGGAAACCGTCCTACACCTTTGCGGGATGAGGAAGTCGCGCAGATTATGAAGCGCATGGAGGCCGAAGCCCCGGTAGTCAAGGTAACTTTCAAGCCCGGACAGAAAGTACGGATCATCGATGGCCCCTTTAATGACATAGTGGGCATTGTCGAGGAAATCGATATGGAACGGTCAAAGGTACGGGTGATGGTGTCTTTCTTTGGACGCGAAACCCCCGTCGAACTTGACTTTTTGCAGGTAGAGAAAACATAGTAGATAGATGCACCGGCACACCGGGCATCAATTCTTAAAGTTTGGAGCAAAGCATTTATGGCGAAGAAAGTAGCAGCAATCGTCAAATTAGAAATTGAAGCAGGAAAGGCCAACCCGGCGCCGCCTATCGGCCCTGCATTGGCGCAGCACGGCATCAACCTGATGGGGTTTTGCAAGGAATACAATGCCAAAACGTCGAGCCGCATGGGCGACATTATCCCGGCCGAGATTACGATCTATACGGATCAGTCATTTACCTTTGTTCTTAAGACCCCGCCCACTGCATCGCTCATCCGGAAGACCCTTGGTCTTGATAAAGGTTCCTCCGAGCCGAACCGTGATAAGGTGGGTAAGTTGACTCGTGCTCAGGTTCGCGAGATCGCTGAGATCAAAATGCCCGATCTGAACGCCAACGATGTCGAGGCCGCCATGTTGCAAGTTGAGGGTACTGCGCGCAGCATGGGTGTTACCATTGGTGATTAAGAGTCTATCCGAGAACTCGGTAGGTCCTAAATTGTCGGCCATCAGCTTTGTTTCCTTCATAAGTGCTGATGGCTGATAGTCGTTATTTCGTGGGAGGGGCACTCCCCCCGCCAATACCACAAGGAGTTGACAAACATGGCACATGGAAAAAGGTATCGCGACAGCGTTGCCACAATGGCAGAAGATAAGCTTTACTCGCCACGAGAGGCTTTCGAAACCATCAAGAACCTGCCCAGGGCAAAGTTCGATGAGACGGTTGATGTTCACATGCGTTTAGGCATCGATCCGCGCCATGCTGAACAGCAAATTCGAGGCGTGGTTGTTATGCCGGCCGGTCTGGGCAAGAAGGTCCGGATTGCAGTCTTTGCTGAGGGCGATGCGGAAAGAGCTGCTCGGGATGCTGGGGCAGACATTGTTGGCTCTGACGATCTGATTCAGAAGATCGAAAAGGAGGGCTTCCTGGAGTTTGATGTTGCCATAGCCGTTCCTGAGATGATGCGCAAAATCGGCCGCCTGGGTAAGGTGCTCGGCACGCGCGGTCTCATGCCCAACCCAAAGGCAGGAACGGTTGTTGCACCTGAAGATCTTCCTCGGGTCATCGAAGAAGCACGGGCAGGACGCGTCGAATATCGCAACGACCGGACAGGCAACCTGCACGTGTCTATCGGTAAAGTCAGCTTCTCAGTCGAGCAGCTGATGGCGAATTTCAGCACACTGATGGATGCTATACGCCGTGCACGTCCGGCATCGGCTAAGGGTACTTACGTCCGCAAGCTGGTTGTCACACCCACTATGGGACCAGGGGTCAAGGTCGAGCCTAATGAAGCGTTGACACTGGTGGCACCTGACTGAGTACCTCTAGATAATCGAGAGTCAAAAGGGGCGAGATTACGCCCCTTTTGTTTTTCCTTTACTCCCAATGGGGTGGTAGCCCCGGGAATAACGTGGACAAGCCGGCTAAGCCTGGTTTGGCGCTCACAACCGCACCCCTCGTAGCAGCTCGATATGTGCTCTGTCGCCGGCATAGCTATCGGCCACCGTTGCAGGGGATGAGGTGCAGCGCCTCTCACTTATCAACCACGCTATTCTTGCGTGCTATCCTCCCAATCCCAACGCGGGAATTTGTCGCGCGCATTGTATCCCATTCCATGCTTGAAGAAGTCATAGTTGGGCTGGATATCGGCTTGAAGGATATCAGGGACATCGTCCTCAGACCAGATAGCATTGTAAGGACAAACCGGCACACAGGCCCCACAATCAATACAAGCTGCCGGATCAATGTAAAAAGAGGGCCACTGCTCAACAGGGTAGCCGGGGATGATACAATCCGCTGGGCAAACTTTGACACAACCACCACTGCGCATGCACAAACCTGTGATAATATGTGTCATGTCAAATAGGCTTCCTGATTGTCTCCCAAACCATATTCAAATCACCTCTCATCAGATCCTCGTGAGCAAAGTAAAGCCCCCATTTTACTCCATCCTCCATCATTTTAGGTGATGTAACAACCTGCTGCCAGCCTGTTTCACATCCAACAATACTCGTAACTGCTCAGCTCTCAGCTATCGGCTTTTAGCTGTTAGCTTTTGACTGTAAACTGTGAACCGGGCCACTACTGGACACTTATATTTTTACGAACTCTTAGCAAGTGCTGAGGCTGCTCGTTGTCACTTGCCTTGACAAGCTCTGAGCATAGGCCTATCATGGTCAGGGAAATCAGCACAGTACCACTATTTTCACAGAAATGGCCAATGCACTTACCCGTAGGTGGGCATCAGTAGCTTGTCTTCTTCAAACACATTTTTAGACCTCTGTTGCCCGGAGACTGTATCTCGACAGGGGAAAGAAGGTGCTGTTCAGTGACGGACACTGCAGCAGGGGAGCTGTCATTATACTGGGAAGAGGATGCGCGGAAGCGGTGTTGGCTCAGTGGCTCTAGCGCACATCAGGAAAGGAGATTGCATATTGAAGTTATGGGGCAATATGGCATCCACTGCCATCCAGATACAGTGAGTGCAACGCAAAACTCACTCCGTGCGATTCGGCCAGCCTTCATCTCTCCGCCATTGATACTCTGGCGTCGCACACAACGATGTCTGTTCTCTAATATACCAAGGGAGAAATCGATATGTCTCTGATTGTGTTGCTGGCAGCGATCGTCCTTGTTGTGTTGGGATACCGCTTCTATGCGCTCAAAATCGATCGTGAAATTATGCAGAGCGACCCCAAACGCGCAACACCGGCCACCATGTATCAGGACGGCGTGGACTTTATGCCTGCGTCGGCCAGTGTTCTGTTTGGGTACCAGTTTAAGTCGATTGCGGCGCTAGGCCCCATCGTTGGCCCGATCACAGCCCTGCAATTTGGGTGGGCTCCTGCCCTTGCCTGGATTATCATCGGC
Source organism: Anaerolineae bacterium (assembly GCA_016927375.1). Classification (GTDB taxonomy): domain Bacteria; phylum Chloroflexota; class Anaerolineae; order Aggregatilineales; family UBA3940; genus JAFGMS01. The sequence goes on along the minus strand of JAFGMS010000320.1, from coordinate 17,360 downwards.
GTGCTTTTCTTTGGATGGGTGCAAGACTACTCATCGGCGCTCCTTGCCATGCGCAATGATGGTATGACAATGGGCGGTTTGAGCTACAAGCTCATTTCCCCTCGCGCCCGTACCCTCCTGCTCTCTTTCCTCTACATCTACCTGCTGCTTATCATGGGTGCCTTTGGCGCGATCCTTGGTCCCGTGCTGGGCGCCAATAAGGTTCCATTCGGCTTCCTTATGATCGTGGTGGCCGGTGTGCTGGCCGGGCAGATGACCTACCGCTGGAAGGTAGATTTGTTGTGGACGACGGTCATCACCGTGGCCATCGCACTGGTTGGTGCCTGGGTTGGTACCATTCCGGCTATTGGTGGCGACACAGGTATTGTGAACTCGATCAACCACCTGGCGGGCGATGCTGAGGGTGTGCTGTATGCCACGCCATATGGTGATATGCTGTGGAGCACCTTCCTGTGGGTGTTGGTCATGATGGCTTTCTGCTATCTCGGTTCGGTGATGCCCATCTGGCGTTTTGCCCAGCCGGTGAACTACACCTCATTCTGGTTCGTTGCCATCAGCGTTGTTCTGTCAATATTGGGCATCACCATTGCGACCTTCACCGGCTCGGTGAATACCAGCTTCCAGGTACCGGCCTTTGTCACTCTCTATCGGGACAATCTCGGCCCCATCTGGCCGATTCTGTTCGTGACAATTGCCTGCGGCGCAGTCTCCGGCTGGCACAGTCTGGTGAGCACCTCTGGTACGGCCCGCCAGCTTGAGAAGGAAACCGATGTCTTGCCGGTGGGTGGCGGCGCCATGTTCACCGAAGGCGTGCTGGCAGTCCTGGCGCTGATCATGGGTGTTACTTTGATTGCCAAGGCAGACGGCACCCTGATCTATGATGCGACTAAGGACTATCAGTTAGTTTATGGTGCAGCTGGGGTGTTTGCCGGCGGCATGTCGCGCTTCATGGCAGTGGTGGGTGTGCCTGCCGATCTGGGTCTGGCAGTTGGCTCGGTCTTCCTGACCGTCATGGGCGTGACCATCATGCAGTTGGTAATCCGCTTCATGCGTATTGCCAGCGCCGAGCTGCTGGGAGACAGGATTCCGGCTTTCAAGAACCCGCACTTCGGAAGTGTGGTCGCTATTGCATTGACATTGTTCCTGGTTTATGCTGGGTATTGGCAGTGGTTGTGGGTGCTGTTCGGTGGCTCCAACCAGCTCTTTGCCAGCCTGGCCCTGCTGCTGGTGACCATCTGGCTGGCTGGCCAGAGTAAGCGCTATATCTGGGTCGGCATCCCTGCCGCATTCATGTATGTCACGACCATCGCTGCGCTGCTTTGGACTGCATGGTTGGCGCTTGACAAAGCATTCATTCACCGGGCGGAAGGTATGACAACACCGTTTATCATCGGTAACGTGATCTCGATCATCTTTGCCCTGTACATGGCAATTTCGGCGGTCTTCTTACTGGTGGATGGCGTGAAAGCCTTCAACCAGGCACGTAGCTCGGCAACTGCGCCGGCAGCGGGCGATTAGCTCGCTAATCTCAACAGAGGGTAGATAAGAACGAGATTCTCGTTCTTATCTACTCCCTTCATGGGCGGCGGCAATGGTGAGCCGGATGGTGCCAGACATCATAAGCGGGTTAACAGGTGGCAGAGATCGTTATCACAGTTATTATGCGTGGCGATGAGTTGGTACGAGCCGGTGGACCGAATAGTCTTCAGTATGTCAGCCAGTTGTTTGCTGAAACCGGTCTGGCAGATGCCACCGGAGCAGTTCAGCCTCGCTTTCAGAAGCAGCTGCGTATTTTAAGCCGCGCGCTCGCGCGCGAGTTCGGCGACCGGGTAGCAATTCAGATTGTCGATCCCTGGTCGCTGCAAGGACTTTGGTTTTGCGCACGGCACCGGGTTCGCAGTTTCCCCTGTCTTGTGATTGCAAAGCAATATGTATCTCTGGAGATATCTCAGAAAGAGCTGCTCGAAATCATCCGGCAGGCATTGGATGAGGAATCGTAAATAATGCAAAGGGAAAAAAGTCTATGAGCGAGCAACATTCTAATGAACATATGGAACCGGAAGCGGAGCAGGAAGAACGACAGACTTTCTGGCAAAAGGCAAAAGGCGCGATTAACGACTATATCTACGGTATGGCTGCCCATGAAATGACACGGCAGGCACTCAAGACACGGGGCAGCATGGAACACTTATTCATTCTGATTACGATGGGCGATCTGCTGGGCGTCCCGATCTTGCCGCCGTACTATTCGCTCCGTCTGCTGCCCTATGTTGTGCCTCAGATCAGTACATGGAAGCGGCGTATGCTGCGGGAAAAAGACCTGACCGATGCTCTGGCCTGAGGGTCTTCATTACTTATCTTTTTAGCCCGATAGGTGTGTAACACCTACTCACAATGGGAGAATATTCATGTCATTGGCGAGAATCTTCGAGGAGTATCCCGAACGTCGCTACATCATGTTCGGTGGTAAAGGTGGCCTCGGCAAGACTACGTTCAGTGCTGCTACTGCTTATCATCTTGCTTCTCAGGGGCATCGAGTGCTGGTTTTCTCGGTTGACCCTCAAGCATCGCTGTCGGATATCTTTCAGCGAGATATTTTCGGCAAGGGCGTGGTTGAGATCATACCTAACCTGTTTGCCCAGGAAATCGATGCCGACCGGCGCATCAGGGAATATCAGGATGAGATCCGGCAAAAAATCCTGGACATGTATGGCTTTGAGGCGGTTCCGGATGAGATCGAGAGCTACATCCAGGCAGCTTCGGCAGAGCCCGCGATGGAAGAGAGCGCCATCTTTGACCAGGTAGTAGATATCGTCGTGGCTGGTGGCTATGACTACTACATTTACGATCTCGTTCCTCTGGGTCATGCTCTCTACTATTTGAGCATGGCATCGGTCTATGACGAATGGATTGGTCGTATCACGGCGCTGCGAGAGGAAATGCGCGAGTACGAGCAGATGGCGTCCCGTATTCAGCGTGGCAAGCCGGTCAAGGAAGATCAGATTCTAAACGAACTGCAATATATCAAAAACCGCATCTCGACTTCTGCCAGCATCCTGACGGACAAGGAGAAAACAGCCTTCTTCTTTGTACTGGTGCCGGAAGAAATGATCCTGATCGATACACTTAATGCCGCCCGCCTTTTTGCAAAATATGATGTGCCTATCAGCGGTTATATTGTCAATCGGGTGCTGCCGGATCTGGTCATGACCGAGTCTGGTGTACCGGACTATCTGCGCAGCCGGTATAAGATGCAGAGCGAATACCTTAAAAAGATCGATACAACGTTCATGGATCAGGTGCTGTCGCGCGTTCCTGAATTCGAGCGTGATATCACTGGCATGGAGATGATTAAGCGTATGGCCGAAGCCATGTTCAATGAGGATGCAACGACCTGACGCTGTCTGCCTACATCAGCTAAGAATTATCAACCAGTAATTGTATTCTTGCGTTGTAAGCTAATTGCTGGCGGCTGATAGCTGAATGCTTACAAACAACCTATTCGGCCTGATAAGACTCAAAAAGGAACGAACGATGACGCTGCAAATTAGCCAATCAGTAAGCGACTTCGTAAACGAGCATGCTGACCTGAAATATGTATTCTTCGGCGGTAAAGGCGGTGTTGGTAAGACCGTGTTGGCAGGGGCTGCTGCCGTAGGATTTGCACAGCGTGGGCGGCGCACGCTGCTGGCCAGCACTAACCCGGTGCACAGCCTGAGCGGCTTACTCGACCAGAATGTGTTTGGCCACGAAGTACCTGTCACAGGTATAGATAACCTATGGGCTTACGAGATCGACACCAAAGAGACCATCGAGAAGAGTAAGAAAGAAATCCAGGAGAAAATTGATTGGTTTCTGCGTTACGCCGAAATCCGTACCAAATCCGATGAGTTTGTCGAAAGCGCAACGATGAACCCTGCATTTGAAGAATCGGCCATGTTCGAGAACATGATCGATATCATGTTTGCAGACAAATACGACGTGTATGTATTCGACACAGCACCAACAGCCAACGCACGTCGATTGCTCGGTATGTCGTCGATCTATTCGTTGTGGGTCAACAAGATGATCCACAGCCGCGAAGAGGCTCAAACGATGCGCTTTCGCCTCTCCTACTCGAAGAAAAAAGAAGAGAAAGACCCACTGATGGACTATCTCATCAACTTCCAGGCCCGGATGGCGCACGCGAAACAGCTGCTTACAGATGACACCAAGACAGCCTTCTTCTTTGTGACGCTGCCGGAGGCGCTGCCGATTGCGGTAATCCGGCGCTTCATTGACTGGTTCACCGAATTCGGCATTCCCATCGGTGGTGTAGTAGTCAACATGAAGATCGATGAGACATCGGCAAGCGAGCAGTCGCCGGAGTTTGTACGTAACCGTGTGGCCATACAGGGCAATTACATGAATGAGATAGTAGATACATTCGGTGGGCTCGTAAGAGCAGTCATTCCGTTGTATGGAACCGACGTGAGAGGGGTGACAATGTTAACCAATGTGGCTAATACGCTGTTCTCTCCCCCACAGATCACAGCGTAGGTCAGTATGGCACAAGAGGTGGCTTCACTCATCCGGCACGATATCGATGTCAGCAACATGCTCTATGGCTCGGCGCACTTCATGGCGCTACAACTGGCGCCGGAGTGGGAGATCGCGCCGGGTGTCGGACGCCCCGAGATCGTCGCTGCGCACAAGCGGGGACAGCGCATGTGGATTGTCACCGGCAAAGCGTGGTATGTGTTATATCACAAGCAGCTTGGTTGGGCGCTGGAACTTTGTCTGGAAGCAAATCCTCAGCGTAGAAAAAGCATCGTCCAGCCTGACGCTTCCTCCGGGATAGCGGTTCATGGCCATCCTGCGCTGGTCCGGCGTTGGCAGCAGCAGCGTGGTCTATTCCGCCCCAATACTATCACCTTTGTTGAGGTAACCTTCGACTGTGAGCACAGCGAGCGCAGGCTCCGCTTGGAACTGAGTGGGCGCTGCCCCCCTGAAGGCTTCGAGGCAGTCATGTCGATGATCCCGGCATGGCGGTGCCATTAACTTACGAGTCTGTTGTGGCGGCGCGGGCAATTGCTGCCAGCTCGTCATACAGGCTGGCAGCAGTCCCACCCGCTTCATAGAGGTCATGTGCTGCCATGACTGCAATCAGATGTGGAGGCTGCTTGTTCCACGAGATGCTCTGAATGCGGGCTGCGTGTTTCTCAAGCAGAGGCATAAGAGCAGTCTGCATCTTCTGGCCTTCGCGGCCTCTTGCGCCAAGCAGGAGACCATGAGGTAGCTCCGCGATCTGCCAGGGGGGGTTCTCGGCAGCGCGGAGCTGGCGAGCCTGTGGGCTGCGGGCCTTAACAACCTCAAGCTCGCCCTGCAAAACCGAGCGCAGGGTGAGCTTGACAATCAAGCGATCGCGCTTGTCACGAAGCAGATTGGCGAGGAAAAGCGGAAGCAGCTCACGCGTGGCCAGCAGGTAAATGATATCGACTTGCCGAAAAGGTGGTTTAGCTTTGCGGACAACTATCTGTGCACCTGAGCCTGACGAGCCAAGCCAGCGGGCGTTGACTTCGCCGCCCAGGTGCTCCAACCCGGCTTGCAGCCAGCGAAAAATCGCAACGCCACGCCGCCTGTTGAACATCGATGCGCCCAGGTACCAAACTACGAGAAAGATTCCTAGTATTACCAGGAGAGTCTCCGGTGAAGCGGCCATTATATACTCCTAAGATATCTGTAATCCCATGATTGATCCCGACACAGCTACATCCGGCCCCGCCGGATTCTTGGCACGTCTCCGGTGCCGGCTAGAGCATATTGTGCACTGGCTGCGCGGATTCGTTTTTGGCATGACTACATATGAGATGGTCATGACCATGCTCAAGGAGCGGGCTGATCGCGAGCATCTCTTTGTGCTGATCAGCTTTGGCGATCTGCTTGGTGTGCCAATCTTGCCGCCATATTACTCGCTCCGGCTGCTGCCCTTCATTGTTCCTCTGATGGGAACCTGGAAGCGCCGCTTGTTGCGCGAGAAAGACCTCACCGATATCGCCTCTATGCTCGATTAGCCCGCCGTCTCATCGATCAGCGATGCTGCTCCCGTGCTCGATGCTCTTGAGGCAGCAGCACGCTATACAAGAAAGTGTGCGCCGGAACAGGAACACCTAGCTCTGCACCGTGCAAGGCAATATAGCCGTTCTGTGCCTCAAGCTCCGATGGCTTGCCTTCCATAATGTCGCGCTGCATGGAGGTTGTTGCATCCGGCGCAAGGTTATCGCAAAACGCCATGGCTTGGGCAACGACATCCTCATCGAGCTGGACACCGCTAGCCTCGGCCAAGGCCTTGGCCTCAATCATTGCCTGTTCAAGTATCACGCGTGTCTCAGCGCAGGCCATCAGCTCGCCCGCGGGAGCTCGCGCTACAGCACCAACTCCGCTGTATGAAGCGATAAACAAGAATTTCGTCCAGCGTATTTTGTTGATATTAGCGGATACTTCGACCGTGATGCCGGCCCGACGCAGTACCTGAGCTGCCGCCTCGACCCTCGGGGTGATAGGCCCAGCCAATTCTCCTAATGCAATACGTCGAAACTGGCTGCGCTGGCGGATCAAACCTGGCTCTTCGACGGTGCTAACCAACCAGCATGCACCGCCCAATACAAACGCTTCGCCGATAACCGCAGCCATCCGCTCTGAGGCATCGACCCCGTTTTGCAGTGGCAGCACAACCGTCGACGGCCCAATTAGAGGGCTGATCTGAGCAGCCGCCGCATCGATATGATAGGTTTTAGTGGCAAACAAGACAAGATCGACCGGCCCCACCGTGGCAGGATCGTCAGATACCTGGGCATCCCGGATCGTGAAATCGCCATGAACACTTTTCACCCGCAAGCCCTGGCTCTGAATAGCCCGCTGATGCTCGCCTCGGGCAATAAAGATTACATCTTCCCCTGCTTGAGCCAGCAGCCCTCCGAAGTACCCGCCTACCCCGCCGGTTCCCATGATTGCAATGCGCATTGTCTTCGCTCCTTTGAAAATAGCAACGAGCAATGAGGCACGAGCAACGAGTTAAAAGCTTTGCGCTTTGTATGTGCCTACTGCTATCACAAGCCTCAATATAACCGGCCCTCGCCAATGCTGTCATTCCTGCGAAAGCGGGAATGACAGCATTGAGGCATTCAAGACTTTTTGAATGTCACAGCTTGACCATAATGTTGGAAAAGCTCTGTCTCTTCTGCGTCATCTTTCGTAAACATTCAGCCGGGTATGTACAAAGTCGAGCTAAGCTTCATACCGACCTACCAACCGGCGCAGGGTCAGCCACAGCAAGTTGATCTCTTCAACACGTAGATGAGTGACCAGGCCCAGATAGACCACTGCCCCCAGTAGGGCAGGGATGCCAACAACAAGTCCTTCGGCTATCAAGCTATCGCCTGGTAAGACTGTCTGGATACCTCGCAGCATTCCATAGGTCACCACACCCATCACCGCTGAAGCCAGCAGCGTCTTACCAAGCGTTCCGAAGACGCCGTGTTCGGCAAGGTTGCCCAGCCGGCGCCGCAGGATCACCCACGAAACCAGCGCGTGAGCAAGCTGCTTGACCGAATCGGCAATCATCAGGCTGAACAAGCCGATAGTCGGCATGAGCAGCAGGGCGGTTGCCAGGTTTAGGACGATCGTGCCGATGCCGATCAGTGAAGGCGTCAGGGTATCCTGGCGTGCATAGAAAGAAAAGACCAACAGCAAATCGACAGCTGCAAACGGTAATCCCAACAGGTACAACTGGAGTGCCTGAGATGTGATTGCCGTATCCCGCGCCAGGAAATCGCCATGTCCCAATACCAAAGCCACTGTGGGATGGGCCAGGATAAAAAGCCCAACCGTCGCGGGGATGATCAACACGATCACCAACCGCAGACCACGCGCCAGTGTTGCCTGGAAAGCTTCTTGATGGCCGGTTGTGCGCTCGTGAGCAGCCTGGACAGAGAGCGTAGGCAGTATAGCAAAGGACACCGCTGTGGCAACTAACCCTTGCGGCAGCTGTACAAGCGTGGTGGCGTAGCTCATCCACGAGATGCCGCCTTCACCGGTCATCGATGCCAGATTGTAGCTGATCACCCGTAAGGCCAGAACATCCACAACCAGCCCCAACAAGATGGGCATGTAGAGGATGGTCACTCGACGCAGTCCGGGATGAGCAAACGTGAGCCTGAACCTCAAGCGAGCATCTTTGAGCCCAGGAAGCTGTAAAGCAACTTGCAGCATAGCCCCAGTTAGCAAACCCAGTGCCATCGATGTGATATTCAGGCGATTGCCAAATAACAGCACCGTAGTCACAATGCTGGCATTAAATACGGTTGCAGTGAAAGCCGGCAAGGTGAAGCGCTTGAGTGCATACAGAACACCGGTCAGCAAGCCGGACAGTCCCAAGAAGATCACTGCCGGGACGGTAATACGTAAGAGGCGAGCCGCCAGTTCCAGATCATCGGGCGGCTTGCCGCTGCTAAGCAGAAAGACAACCTGAAGCGGAAATACCTCGATGATCAGTATGAAAGCAATCAGCACCACCAGCATCAGACTGAGCAGAATGCTAACAAGTCCCCAAAGCTCCTCACGCCGCTGCTGGACGTATTCCGAGAAAACAGGAACCAGGGAACTGTTGACCATTCCTCCCACCAGTAAATCGTAGAGCATCACCGGAACCAGAGCAGCAATATTATAGGCATCGACCGTTGCACCGGCGCCGAAGAAGTGCGATTTGACCGACTCTCTGGCTAGGCCCAATACCCGGCTGGCAACATTGCCCAACGAGATGATGCTGGCTGTGCGGGCGATCTGACCGGTTTCAGGGGCGGTAGGTTGAGGCGATGAGCTGGAAGTGATTACAGTCTGCGCGTCACTGCCGACAGATGGTTCGATGGTCATGGGCTAACCTGGGCGCGGCTTCAGGGCAGTGTCTTGACCCTGCCCCTGAGAAACGTAGATTGTACTCTGAGGGCCCAAGAGGCTGCAACTTGCATAATCAGGCATGATGAACGATGATTCCCTGCGGGGATGATTGTATGGTGCATTCTCGCATCTGCCGGCGTATGGGAGCTGCATCATCGAGCAAAGATACACTGCTGCAAAGTGATAACCAACGACCAGGCATCTGATAGGAGTATATGCTGTGGAACCGCTTTCCCTACATCAGATCAAAGCCGCATTGGCAAACCTCAATGCCGGCCCATTTGGGGATGTCGTCTATTACTATCCCCAGGTCAGATCTACCAATGATGTAGCCCGAGATCTGGCGGAGAGGGATGCGCCGGAGGGCACCCTGGTGGTTGCTGACATGCAAATGCGCGGGCGCGGACGGTTGGATCGCCAATGGATCGCGCCGCCCAATTCCAGCCTGCTGATATCTATAATCCTCCGCCCTCTCTTGCCTCCGGCTCATGCACACCGTGTGGTGATTGCTTGTGGGCTGGCGCTTGCTGAAGCATGTGAGGCAATGACTGGTATCCGGGTCAATGTCAAATGGCCGAATGATCTTCAGATCAATCAAAAGAAAGTGGCAGGCATCCTGGCCGAAAGTGCCATTGAGGGGGATCGGCTCACCTGGGTTGTCGTGGGTGCAGGCTTGAATGTCCAGCAGGTTTTCGATCCGGACGATCCGCTTGTTGGACAGGCAACGAGTCTGCGCATCGAGACCGGCAAAGAACATGACCGTGCGTTGCTGCTGGCCCAGGTTATGGTCAGGCTCAGCGATTGGCACAAGCACCTTGATCAAAGAACGCTAATTGCCGCCTGGCGAACGCGCTGCCCGATGCTGGGACAACGCATCCAGGCCGAGATACCTGGCGGCATACTGGCGGGCTTGGCTGAAGACATCGATGAGGCAGGAGCCTTGTGGCTGCGCGATGGTGAGGGACAACGTCATCGTTTGACCGCCGGGGAGGCAACAATACTGAATGAATGATTGCTAGAGCTTGCCCTTCAGTGTGACCAATGCTGCCTATGGTAGCCACTTTCTGCATTGCATGTTGAAGCAATGCAAGCGATAGCTTTGTCATAGTCATGGCAAACCAAGAACGGCGTCGAGCTGGGACATATCCAGCGCCGCCTCGACCCCGTCGGCCAGCTGCTCGAAGGCATCCTCCTGCAAGACGAGATCGGACGGCGCGTGCCATCCCAGCGATGCCAGCCAGGCTCGCCGCAGGCTCTGGTTGGCAAAGATGCCATGCAGGTAGCAGCCCCATACGCGCCCATCGGGGCTGATGGCGCCATCGCGGCCGGAGGCTGGCTTCCCGCCGCGGGTGGCAAGCTCCAGCCAAGCAGCTTGCTCGCTGTTTTGGGTATCCCCCATATGGATCTCGTAACCGCTCACTATCTGACCGGTTAGCTCCCGCAACCAACCCGCTCCCGCGCAAACCCGTGCCTGGGTCTGGTAAGTGCTTTTCTCGCCGCTGAAGGTCGTCTCGACCGGCAGCAGATCCAGCCCTGACACTTCATCGTCAGTGCCTTCGATGTGCTGTGGATCGGCGATGCGCTTCCCCAACATCTGGTAGCCGCCGCAAATGCCCACAATTGCAGCGCCCTGCCCGGCAAGCTGCCGTATGGCCTCATCGAGCTTCTGGGCTTTCAGCCAGGCCAGGTCGGCCATGGTGCTCTTGGTGCCGGGGATGATCACCGCATCGGGCCGGCCCAGCTCGTGAGGCGCATCGACGTAGCGCAGGCTGACACCGGGCTCGGCGGCCAGCGGATCAAAATCATCAAAATTAGAGATGCGCGGCAGGCGCACCACGGCAATATCGACGTCTTCCGGGCTGCTAGGGCGATAGTTCTGGCGCTCGATCGCCACGGCGTCCTCCTCTGGGATGCCATGGACGAAACTTCGTTTCGTATCGAGATAAGGGATGACGCCCAACACCGGCACGCCGCCCCGCTCTTCGAGGATGCGAATGCCATCGGCGAAGAGAGAAAGGTCACCGCGGAACTTGTTGACCAGCAGCCCCCTCACCAGCGCGCGTTCATCGGGTTCCAGCAGCCACAGCGTTCCCAGGAGCTGGGCGAAAATCCCGCCCCTATCAATGTCGCCAACCAGCAGGACAGATGCCTGGGCGTACTTTGCCACCGCCATATTGACCAAATCGCCATCTTTCAGGTTCATCTCGACCGGGCTGCCTGCTCCTTCGGCGATCACCAGATCGTATTTGGCGCGCAGGCTGTCCAGCGCAGCGGTGATGATCTTCCACAGCTCTTGTTTGTGCTCGTAGTAATTACGGGCGGGCAGCGTGCCCCACGGACGGCCCATCACGACGACCTGCGAGCGCGCATCGGCCTCCGGCTTGAGCAGGATAGGGTTCATCTCGGCGCGCGGCTCGATGCCGCAGGCCAGGGCCTGGGTGTATTGCGCCCGCCCGATCTCCGATCCATCGGCGCACACGGCAGCATTGTTCGACATATTTTGCGCCTTGAAGGGAGCTACCTTCAGCCCGCGCCGCGCGTAGATGCGGCACAGGGCAGTGACCAGCAGACTCTTCCCAGCCGACGACGTGGTACCCAGAACCATCAGGACTTTGGCTGGCATATCGTTTCTTCATTCCCTGTTTTTTCGATTGCTGCCAACAATTGTGCGTTCTCTTCGGGCCGGCGGGCGGCAATCCGCGCATAAGCGGGCAGTCCAAACGATGCACAGTCGCGCACCTGGATGCGCCTGGCCAGAAGTCGATGCCGAAATTGAGCGCCGCCGCCGACATCGACCAGGAAATAATGTGTCATCGATGGCACAGGCGAGAGTCCTAACCCGGCCAGCCCATCGACCAGCTCCTCTTTGGCCTGCTGGAGCTTCCCGATGGCAGCGCGCACATGCTGAGTGTCAGCTAATGCCGCCAGCCCGGCGGCCTGAGCCACCACGTTGACGCTCCAGGGCGGGCGCGCCCGGCTGATCGCATCGATGATCGTTTGCGGTCCCAGTGCGTATCCCAGCCGCAGCCCGGCCATGGCGCAGGTCTTGGTCATCGAATGGAGGCTCAGGATGTTAGGAAGCCTGTATTGCAGGGTGGATGTGACGCCTGTTGTAAAGTCCAGGTAAGCCTCGTCGATGATGAACAGCGTGGCCGGATGTGCTGCCGCCCACCCGGCGATCAGACCGGGGTCGATGGCAGTGCCGGTCGGGTTGTTAGGGTTGCAGATGAAAGCCAGCCGTGGATGAGAGGCCTTGAGCGCCTGCTCGATTTTCTCCGGCGACACAATGAAATCGTTCTCTGCTTTGGCGCTCACAATCTGGACACGGCCGCCCATCAGAGCCGCACAGCGCGCATACTCGCCAAAGGTCGGGCCAACAACGACAATGGTATCCTGTGGGCGGATGAAAGCAAAGGTCGCCAGCCATATCAGCTCGGCAGCGCCGTTGCCGGCCACGATCTGCTCAATGGGCATCGAATGCTGCTCGGACAGCGCACGGCGCAGGGCGAGCGTTTCACGGTCAGGGTAGCGCTCGATGGGAGCTGCCGCGATGGCCTCCCGTACGCCGGGCGGCGGCCCATAGGGGTTGATGTTGGCGCTGAAGTCCAGGACATCATCCGGCCGGCAGCCCATCGCTTCCAGCTCAACATAATCGAGATCGCCGTGTTGATCGAGAGGCACGGCCACGATGTCTGAGCGGGGAGTGATGGTGTCCTTCATGTTTTTTGCATGGTTATTTAGAGCAAACAATCCATCCATCCTATTTCCTATAAGGGCCGGCTTGGTTTCCGGTAAGGATTGCTTCGAAATCCTATAAGGATTGGGTCAACTTCCAGTGAGGATTTACCTCATTTCCTATAAGGATTTGCTCGATTTCAGCCAGGATTTGAAGTGTTTCCTATCAGGATTTGAACCAATTGCAGGTAGGATTTTGCGCTGCACTCTCGCTCGCGAGATTCAACTCTGTCTTCTGGACCACAGCAAGGTACCGAGCACCACCAGTCCTGCGCCAAGCAGTGTTGCCGCCCGCATCAGCTGCGCCGAACGCCTGATGTCGTTGGCTGCCGGGGCGCGGCCGCCCACTCCCAAGATGTAATGATTGTTCTTTGCCAGTTCGATGCCCAGCGCACCCGCGGCGGTGCTCATCGGTTGCCCGGCGTTGGGGCTGGCCGTCTTGTTCCGGTCGCGTCGCCAGGTGATCAGCGCTCCACGAGCGTCTTCCCCAGTTAGCGCGGCAGCAGCCACCAGGAGAAGCGCCGTCAGCCGGGCGGGAACCAGGTTTAACAAATCATCGAGCCGGGCCGGTATCTTGCCCAGCCACTCGCGGACGGCATCGCGGTAGCCTAACATGGCATCGGCGGTGTTGGCGAATCGATAGGCCAATGCACCCGGCAAGCCCAATGTGACGAAGAAAAACAATGGCGCAATGATGCCGTCGGAGGTGTTCTCGGCCACCGACTCGACCGTGGCGGCTGCCAGCTGTGCCTCATCGAGCATCGATGTATCCCGGCTGACCAGGTGCCAGCTCACTAGGCGGCGGGCTTCCTTGAGGTCGCCCTGCGCCAGCGCTTGATATACCTCATTGGCTGCATCGGCCAAACCACGCAGGGAGAACGTCATCTTGACGATCACGCCACCGGCCAGCCAGCGCAGCGGGCGGGGCAGGAGAGCGATCAGGCAGGCCAATATCCGGCCAATCCCGGCTACGATGCTCATCCCACCGATGGCGATCAAACCACCGTAGGCCAGCTGCCGCCCCGGATCACCGGCCGGGGCGCGGCGCTGCAAAGCACCGATGGCACTGCCCATCCAGCCCACCGGATGCCAGCGGTTAGGCGGATCGCCCAGGGTATCGAGCAGCAAGGCGACGAGTAGAGTAATGGTTTTGTCAGCCATGGAAAAGCTGAATGCACCGATAGTGTTATCTGAAGATATCCTCATAGGGCTGATGGCTCTCTGTTTTTGCTGATTGCTGAAAGCTGGCCGCTGTTTGCTCTATTTCACCTTCATTGGGATGCCGGCTACCAGCAGGTAAACCTCGTCGGCATGTTGGGCCATGATCTGGTTGGCCCGGCCCAGCAAGTCGCGGTAGGCCCGTCCTAATTCGTAGGGCGGCACCACGCCCATCCCAACCTCGTTGGAGACGACCACCATATCGGCATCGAGTTTCCTGGCACAGCCGGCGATGCCCGCAACCTCGGTTTTGACATGCTCCTCGATAGCTGCCCGGAAAGGATCATCGCTGGGGTCGCCAAAGGGATCGTCCTCCGGACCGGCGGCAGCCAGAAGGCAGTTGGCGACCAGCACCGTGAGGCAATCGACCAGAATGGCCTTGGTATCCCCTACCGAGTCCACAATGGCAGCGCCGACATTCTCGGGTGCCTCAAGCGTGCGCCAGGCAGCCGGGCGGCTCTGTTGGTGCTTCATGACGCGCTCGCGCATCTCGTCATCACCGGCTCTGGCCGTCGCCACGTAGAGTACCTGGTCACCGCCGCTGTCGCGAACCAACTGCTCGGCATAGGTGCTCTTCCCGCTGCGCGCGCCGCCCAAGATTAAGGTTAGTTTTCCCATCGAAGCCTCTAAAGGCAGTTCACAGTCAACAGTTCACAGTTCACAGTCTACCGCGCGTCGGGGTCAGCCATCAGCTATCGAGCGAGCGTCAGTGAGCGGGCCATAAGCCAATCGTAAAGAAGACAAGCACACCAAGCTCGACCAGCTCGCAGATCGCACCGTAAATGTCGCCGGTCAGGCCGGGGATCAGGCGCTGAACCCAAAGTCCTGCCGCAATCACAATCACCCCAGCTCCTACCAGGGCAATCAGCCCGGGCGCCTGGCCGAACAGCCAGGTTACTGCCAGTGCCGTGCATCCGGCCAGCACCGCCTGGGGCCAGCGAGTGTAGTCTTTGATGTCGCGCCCCAGCCCATTTTCTCGGGCATAGGGGAAGGCTACAATCGCCATCGACATGGCCCAGCGTCCCAGAATGGGAGCCAGCAGCAACGCTGCGGCACGATCTTGCAGTGTGGTCAGGGCGGCATACTTGCCCAGGAGCAGCAATACCCCACCGATTACCCCAAAGGCCCCCACCCGCGAATCGCGCAGAATTTCGAGCCGCCGCTCCGGCGTGAAGCCGCCGAACAGCCCATCGCACGTATCGAGGAACCCATCGAGGTGCAGCCCTCGCGTGAGCACCGCCCAGGCCGCCAGCACCAGCACCGCTGATACCTGGGTGGGCAGAGCCAGTCGCAGAGCAGCGTCCAGGCCAAGGATCGCCCCACCCAGCGCCAGCCCAACCAGCGGATAAAATCCGACTGACTGCCCTAGCTCTTTCTTTGTAAAAGGGCGGCGGACAATCGGGGGGAGGATGGTCAGGAACTGAAATGCGGCCCATAGAGAAGTCACGATGAAATCTCTCTTTTTACCGAAGAGAGACAGCCAAAAGGCATAGTGGAACCCGTAGGGAAAAACCTAAAAACCTCTGCGTGCTTTGCGCTCTCTGCGGTAAATCTAAATGCGCCATTTATGAATGAACACACTGTTTTGCTCATTCCTCCTCCTTATCCGACACCCCCGCCTCTTCAAAGGTCGCCATCTCAGACAGGATCTTGCAGGCGGCCTCGGCCAAAGAGATGCCCAGCGCCGCGCCGGTGCCCTCGCCGAGCCGCAGGTCGATGTCAAGCAGCGGCTCCAGGCCCGCCCATTCCAACATAATGCCGTGGCCCTGCTCTTGCGAGCGGTGAGCGGCAATCAGGTAGGGTCGAACCTGCGGGGCGATGGCTATCGCGATCAGGGCAGCCGCGGTTGAGATGAAGCCATCGACCATCACCGGCTTGCGGTGAGCCGCAGCGCCCAGGATGACACCCGCCAACCCACCGATCTCGAACCCGCCAACCCTGGCCAGCACATCTAACCCATCGATGGGGTCCGGTTTGTTGATGTCCAGGGCACGCTCAATGATCTCAACCTTGCGCGCCAACCCGGCGTCATCGACGCCCGTGCCGCGCCCGACAATCTTACTTACCGGCTCGCCGGTCAGCGCAGCCGCGATGGCCGCCGAGGGCGTAGTGTTGCCGATGCCCATATCGCCCGTGCCAACGATGTCCAGCCCCTTCGCGATCTCCGCCTCGACCACCTCGATGCCCGCCTCGACCGCCTGCTCGGCCTGCTCGCGGGTCATCGCCGGGCCGCACAAGATGCTGTTGGTGCCATGTGCTACTTTTTTGACAAGTAGATGGGGGTGTGGGTCAAAGTCATAATCGACGCCCATATCCACCACCACGATGCGCGCACCCACGTGACGGGCCAGTACGTTGATGGCCGCTCCGCCACTTAGGAAGTTCAACACCATCTGCGGGGTCACTTCCGGCGGATAGGCGCTGACGCCATCCTGCGCTACACCATGATCGCCTGCCATGGTGATGATAACCTTATCTTTAATAACTGGAAGAGGCCGGCCGGTGATAGCGGCCAGCCGGATCGACAGCTCTTCCAACCGTCCCAGGCTTCCTTGGGGCTTGGTGAGCGCAGCTTGCCGAGCTCTGGCGGCCTCGGCAGCATGGGCGTCGGGCTCCGGAATGCCGTCAGTGACGCACTTGAGTGTCAAAACTCAACCCCCTTTTGTGCCTCGATCTCCTGCTGATCGTAGGGGTGCTTGATGGCCTTGACCTCGCTCACCAGGTCGGCGTAGTCGACCAGCCCGGCAGGCGCGTCGCGCCCGGTGATGACCAGGTGGAGCATCGGCGGCTTGTTCTCACGCAACCAATCGATGACCTGGTCAGTGTCAAGCCAGCCGTAATCCAAGAGGTATGTAAACTCATCCAGGATGACGACATCATATTCACCGCCGGCGATGTACTCCCGCGCCAGATCCCATCCCTGCCGGTTGCAGGCAATCGTTTCGTCCATATCGCGGCTGGTCCAGGTAAACCCGTCGCCCACCGCGATCATCTCGATGCCGATCTTCCTGGCCGCACGGGTCTCGCCAAAATTGGATTTCTGGTGTTTGAGGAACTGGACGATCAAAACCCGCATCCCGTGCCCCCAGGCGCGCAGCGCCAACCCTAGGGCTGCGGTGGTCTTACCCTTGCCCTCGCCGGTATTGACAATCACCAGCCCTTTTTTCTTCTTCGATTTCCGCCGTGCGCCGCGATCGGCGGTCCTGTTGTGGCTATTCATAGGAGTAATGGTTCCCATATTTTCACCGCAGACCGCAGAGTTTTAAGGCTGGTTACGGATATTCATCCGTAACCGGTAATCCGCGGATTTTAATCTGCAAGTATGCTAAGGCGAAATTCCGTAGGCATAGGTGTTAACTTAAGCGCAATATCATCCTTTTCGCTATGGCTACTGTCATTCCCGCGAAAGCGGGAATGACACGCAGTTCGCGAGGCTGAAAGCGGATCATCGAGCAATACGAGGCTCTTAAGTT
>JAFGMS010000319.1 GCA_016927375.1 Anaerolineae bacterium | reverse complement strand
TTCGTGTCCCGGAATGGTTGCTACCACCCCTTCAGTGGTTGCTTCGTGTCCCGGAATGGTTGCTACCACCCCTTCAGTGGTTGCTTCACGTCCCTGGCCCGCACGCGTTTGTCAATCTTCTGCTCTTAGTCCAGAATTGGCTTGTAACTTCAAACGCACAGGATTCTCCGGCTATATCCCGATTCCTTGATTTGCCGAAAAGGGGCTCCAGGAAGAGATAAGCTATGGGAGATGGCGCCGCCGTAGGCAAAGAAGACAGCACTCATGCACATCGGATTTCCGATGAGGTAGGCTCGATTTGCATGGGCGGTGACCTTGTCTGTATGGTCTGCAGACAATAGTCTCTTAGGAAAATACCATTGTGGAAGCCAATGCAGCTACAAGCAAAAAGAACGGAACAAGACCAACCCTGGGATTCTTCAGGTAGCGGATGTAGTGGCAACCTCCGGGCGCTCCTTGCGGGCGTCTTCTATCAACGCAGGCCATAGAGTATGCAAGCTGATACGACAGCAAACAACAAGCACAGAGAAGGTTTGACCATTGGTCTTTTCATCTCCCGACTTGGGAGCCGTGGTAGTTACCAGGAGGCCATTTGGAATGGAGTCGCGCAGGTCGCCGAGGAATACCAGGCCAACGCGCTTTGTTTTATTGGCGGCAATTTGAACTCACCAGTTAGCTTTCAAAAAAACTGGAACATCATCTACGATCTGGCGGGTCCGGCCAACGTTGATGGGGTCATTGTTTCTGCCGTCCTACATAACTACACTCCTCTCGAAAAGATGCCTCACTTTTACGCTCGATATGCCCCGCTGCCTATGATCAATATTGGCTTGGAGACGGCGGGTATACCCAACATAGCTATCAACAACTTCGCCGGTTTATACGATCTGATGAAGCACCTGATCGATGACCATCATTACAGGCGGATTGCATTCATCCGGGGACCGGAATGTAATCCGGAAGCCGAGGTTCGCTATCGTGCTTATACAGAAGCTCTCAACGATCACGGCATTCCCTTCGACCCGGACCTGGTAGCAACAGGGAACTTTGCCGTTGATTCAGGATGTGAGGCGGTTGAGCTTCTGCTGGATCAGCACAAGACAGATTTCGATGTCATTGTAGCCAGCAACGATCGCATGGCAATTGACGCCTGGCGAGAGCTGACTAGGCGTGGTATCAGCGTCCCATCGGATGTGGCAGTCACCGGTTTCGATGATATACCGGAGGCCGGCATCTTTGTCACGCCGCTGACGACCATACGCCAACCCCTCATCGAGCAGGGACGCCAGGCAGCACGGATGCTGTTGGAGCATCTCTGCTGTGGCGCGCAACCCAAAAACCTTGTCCTGGACACAAAACTGGTCATTCGCGAGTCGTGCGGCTGCCCATCTTGGGCTGCATCCCGGCTGGCGCCACCCATCCCGGTGATACCTGTACCCTCCGAAAGTGCTCTCACCCGGCAGCGCGATATCGTGCTGGTAGAGGTTCAAGAAGTCATATGTTCTTATTTTGCAGACTTGTGCTCTCATGAGATCGAAGAACTGGTAGACGCCTTTTTCGACGTTCTAAAGGGTGACACTTCCGCCAACTTCTTGACGATCTTCAGTCGCCTGCTGCGAAAAGGCACAATGAAACTCGGACGTGCCGAGCTGGATGAGGGCGTCATGCCCAGATGGCATGAAGTGCTATCGGTACTACGGATGAAGGCACTGCCCTATAAGCAGTCCGGCGTCACGACGGATATCAATGAACTTTTGTACCGGGGGCGAGTTCTAATCACAGATATTACCGAGCGTGCTCATTCTAATCTGCGTGCGCAAGCCGAAGCGAACATATTATTACAGTCCGAGATTATTCGGGACATCAACGCAGAAGCAGACATTCAGCGCATTGGTGATATTCTGGCCCAAGGTCTGCCCAGGTTAGGCATTCGCACCTGCGCGTTGGTGTTATATGAAGGAGAACCCATTCCATCCCCATTCTCCAGGCTGATCATGGCCTGCCAAGATGGAAAAAGGCTCGAACTAAAGTCAGGTGGTGTTCTTTTTTCCACAGAACAACTGCTGCCGGCTGATGTGTTTTTGGACTGTAAGCCACCCTTCCTGATGCTCCATCCTTTGGTTGCTCGCGAGCTACAGGTTGGTTTTATGTTGATGGAAGTGCTGCCTGAGTATCGGTCGATGCTCAACACTTATGAAGGGTTCTCCGAGCAGATCGGATCGGCTCTGCATAAGGCACTGCTCCAGCAGCAGATCGAGGAGACCAACAGAGACCTGCAACAGGGTACAGTTGAATTGGAGGAAGCCAATACCCGCCTTGAGCAGTTCGCCTATGTTGCTTCACATGACCTGCAGGAACCCCTACGAATGGTCACCAGCTATCTCCAATTGCTGGAGAAACGCTACCAGGACAGACTGGACGACGAAGCCCAGGAACTCATTGGATACGCTGTGGATGGGGCCAAGCGCATGAAGCAAATGATTGATGCTCTGTTGGTCTATGCACGAGCAGCTACACGGGTGCAGACATTAGAGCCTACCGATTGTGGGCATCTGTTGGCACGAGTTCTTTCAGGTCTTAAGTTTGTCATTGAAGACAATAATGCATTGATCACCCATGATTCTCTTCCCATTGTGATGGCTGACAGCACACAGTTGCTGGGCGTTTTTCAGAATCTGGTAGGCAATGCCATCAAGTTTCACGCCGATGACCAACCTCATGTTCACATCTCGGCTGAGCGGAAAGAGGATCTATGGATTTTCTCTATTCGGGATAATGGGATTGGTATCGCTCCGGAGCATCTTGAGCGTGTCTTCACCATCTTTGGCCGCTTACATGCACAGACTGAGTACCCGGGAACCGGCATTGGCCTGGCAATCTGCAGGAAGGTGATCGAGCGCCATGAGGGACGCATTTGGGTCGAATCTCAGCCGGGTGAGGGAACAACCTTTTTCTTTTCGATACCAGCATGGTCGGAATAGTCATGGCTTCATCGGGTATAAGATATACCGGTACGAAGGCAACTCTCTATGAAAACTGAAGCCGCAGCAGGCGAAAAAAATCTGACGCTGGGATTTTTTATCTCTCGTCTTAAGAGCTATTACGAATCAATCTGGACTGGAATTGCTCAGGTTGCAGCTGAAGACGGCGTCAACGTTCTGTGTTTTGTCGGTGGCGAGCTGAATTCGCAAATCGGTTCTCACAGACATTGGAATGTCATCTACGACCTGGCCGGGCCGGCTAACCTCGATGGCCTTATCATCTCTACTGCTCTGCAGAACTTTGTAAAAGCCGAAGAGATGGCTCAGTTTTGCGCTCGATATGCATCAATCCCCATGGTCAGTCTTGGCTTCGAATTGGAAGGTATACCCAGTATAACCATTGACAACTTTGCCGGGCTGCATGAACTGATGCGGCACCTCATAGACGATCATCAATACAAACATATTGCTTTTATTAAAGGCCCGGAATGTAACCCGGAGGCCCAGATTCGTTATCGTGCTTACAGAGAAGCTCTTCAGGAACATGACATTCCATTTAATGCTGATCTGGTTACACCAGGCGATTTCAGCCCTGGTGCAGGAATTGAAGCCATCAGGCTGCTCCTGGACGAACGCAAGATGGACGTTGATGCTGTGGTTGCCAGCGATGATGTTATGGCAGTTAGTGCCTGGCAGGAGCTGATCAGGCGCGGTATCAATGTTCCTTCGGACGTAGCCGTCACCGGGTTCGATGACACATCGGAGGCCAGAATGATCGCGACCCCGCTGACGACGATAAGCCAACCCCTCATTGAACAGGGACGCCAGGCAGCTCGAATGCTGACAGAGATTCTTCATCATGGAAGAACATCGGAGAGCTTGCTCCTGGATACCCGGCTGGTCATCCGTGAGTCATGTGGATGTTTGCCGTTGGCTGCCCGTGCATCAAAATCACCAGCCCCAAGCGTGCCTGTCAATCTCTCGGAAAACACTCTTGCCCAGCAGCGAGATGTTGTATTGGCGGAAATCCGGGAGGTGATATGCAATCACTTTACCGATGTAACGCCGGAGGCGATTGAGGAGGTAGTTGATGCCTTTGTTGAAGAGGTGAAAGGCAGATCTGCTGATCGGTTCATCCCCCTCTTCAGCGATCTACTCCGAGCTGCTACCACAACCATCAGCCGTACCCAGCTCGAGGCGGGCATTATCACCAAATGGCAAGACATGCTGTCAGTCTTACATGCGAAGGTGTTGCCTTATAAGCATCCCAATGTTGCTGCGGATATAGAAGGGCTCTTACATCAGGCGTATATTTTGATCACCCAGATGGCTGAGCGCGCGCACTCTAATCTGCAAGTTCAGGCTGAAGCAAGTATATTGATACAATCTGAGGCTGTTCGTGATATCAACGCAGCATCGAATATACAACAAGTTGTTGATGTTCTGGCTCAAAGCCTGCCCAGATTGGGGATTCGCACCTGCGCATTGGCACTATATGAAGGTGAGCCTATCCCCCCACAGTTTTCCAGGCTGATCATGGCCTGCGATGACGGCAAGCGACTTGAATTGGATCCTGGCGGATGCCTTTTTCCCTCTGAGCAGTTGATTCCACCAGGGATACTACCAGATGGCAAGCTGCCTATTCTGGAAGTGCGACCATTGGTGTCTCGCGATACTCATGTTGGTTTCATTCTGATGGAAATGATTGCCGGACATCGCACAATGTGTGACACATATGAGGAGCTTGCCGAGCAAATTGGCTCGGCAATGCATAAGGCGCTGCTGCTGCAGCAAATCAGGCAATCCAACCAGGATTTGCAGCAGCGTGCAGCCGAGATGGTAGAGGCCAATATCCAACTAGAGCAATTTGCCCACATTGTTTCACACGATCTTCAGGAACCTTTGCGGATGGTTGCCGGCTATCTCGAATTATTGGAAAGGCGCTACAAGGACAGACTGGATGCTGACGCCCGGGAATTTATTGGCTATGCCATAGGTGGAGCCAAACGTATGAAGCGGATGATCGACGACCTCTTGGCTTATTCGCGAGTAGTCACCAATGGCCAACCACTGGCTCCTGTCGACTGTGAACTATTGATAGCCCAGATCCTATCTAACCTTGAGGTTGCCATCAAAGAACACAACGCTGTAATCACACAGGATCCTCTCCCTCATGTAGTAGCTGACGGCACACAGTTGATGGGGGTCTTTCAGAATCTCATCGGGAATGCCCTTAAGTTTCATGCCGATAGGCAACCCCGTGTTCATATTTCGGCAGAGCGAAGAGGGGAAGAATGGGTCTTTTCTGTATGCGATAATGGGATTGGTATTGCTCCGGAGTACATCGAGCGTATCTTCGTTATTTTCAGCCGCTTACATACACAGGCTGAGTATCCGGGCACAGGCATTGGGCTGGCAATATGCAAGAAGGTGATCGAGCGTCACGGGGGACGCATCTGGGTCGAGTCTCGACCTGGCGAGGGATCAACATTTTTCTTCACCCTTCCGGTGCGTTCCTCTGGCACAACAACCTCGCACCTCACATGAAATGGAAGCTGATTTTATGATGTACAGGAAGTATAGAACGCGTCTAACTCTTGGAGTCTTCGTTTCCCTCTTTGGAGGCTACCAGGATGCAATATGGAAAGGAATCGTTCAGGTTGCTGAGGAACACAATGCTGATGTGCTATGTTTCGTGGGTGCTGCCTTGGAGGATGAGGTAAGTTTCCGAAAGGACTGGAATGCTATTTACGATCTGGCAAGCCCGGCTAATCTCGATGGGCTGATTATGCTCTCTGCTGCCTTGCAGAATTATGTGACTATCGAGAAATTATCTCAATTCTATGCCCACTATGCCCCACTGCCTATCATCAGCATCGCACAGGAGCTGGATGGCATTCCTAGTATAACCGTTGATAACTCAGCCGGGCTGCACGATCTCATGGAGCATCTGATCGAGCAGCACCAGTATAGACGTATTGCCTTTATTCGAGGGCCGGAAAACAACCCGGAGGCTGAGACCCGTTACCGTGTTTACACTGAGACTCTTGAAATGCATGGCATTCCATTTGACCCGGATTTGGTCGCGCCCGGAAATTTCATTGGCTACACCGGTAACAAGGCTATCGAGCTGCTACTCGATCAGCGGAAAGCCAGTTTTGACGCTGTGGTTGCCAGCAATGACTACATGGCAATTGGAGCCTGGCAAGAATTAAACAAACGGGGTTTCGATGTTCCAACAGACGTCGCGGTCGCCGGCTTCGATGATGTGCCGGAGGCGAGGATCTTCGCCAGGCGACTGACAACGGTTCGCCAGCCTCTTGCTGAAGAGGGCCGACAGGCAGCCCGAATGCTGCTCGAATATCTCCGAAATAACTCCCCACCTGAAAATCTGACCCTGGGCACAGAATTGGTCGTCCGGGAATCGTGTGGCTGCTTACCGTCGCTCGAATCCGTTTTGGTATCGTCGACACCTATCATGCCGGCTGATCCTTCGGAACGTGCTCTTACCCAACAGCGAGATGTGGTGTTGGCAGATATTCAAAAGCTGATTTGTCCCTATTTCTCAGGCTTAACTCCACAGTCCATCGAACTGCTGGTTGATGCATTTCTCGATGTGCTTCGAGGAAAAGCCTCTCTCCAATTCCTTCAGATCTTCAGCCGCTTATTGCGACGTGGTGTCATGAATCTTGCTCATACCGAGCTCCAGGGGCAAATCATGTGCAAATGGCACGAAGTGCTGTCGATCTTGCGTGAGAAGGCACTGCCCTATAAGTATCCTGATGTCACAACAGATATTGAGAGACTTCTGCATCAGGCCGGTACCCTGATCACCGAAGTAACCGGGTACGCTCATTTGAACTGGCAAAGCAGCGTTACAACAAATCTGCTCATACAAGCCGATGCCATTCGTGATATCAATATGGCATCGACTACACAGGAAATCGCTGATGTCTTGGCCCAGAATCTGCTCAGGCTGGATATCCGTACGTGTTTCCTGGCGCTATATGAAGGAGAGCCTGTTCCACCATCGCATTCCCGGTTGATCATGGCCTACCATAATGGAAAAAGAGTTGAGTTGGAACCGGATGGACTGATATTCCCTTCTACTCAATTGGTTCCTCAAGCCATGCTGCCGGGCACAAGGCCATCACTTCTAATGATCCGCCCGCTGGTGATACGGGACATACAGTTCGGCTTTGTTGTGATGGAAATGAATATTCAACGCTGGACAACACTCGCCAGCACCTATGAGCAATTCCCCGAGCAGATCGGTTCAGCGTTATACAAGGTGCTACTGCAACAGCGTATCGAGAAGTCCAATAAGGATCTGCAAGAGCACGCAGTTGAGCTGGCGGAAACCAACAGCCAACTGGCGGAAGCCAACGCCCAGTTGGAGCAGTTTGCCTACATCGCATCTCATGACTTGCAGGAACCTCTTCGAATGGTCACGAATTATCTTCAATTACTGGAGAAGCGCTACCGGGATAGACTGGACGATGATGCTAAGGAATTTATTAACTATGCGGTAGATGGAGCCGCTCGGATGAAGCAGCTGATCAATGACCTGTTAGCTTACTCACGAGTGACCACTCAACGCCACCCACTTGAACCTGCTGATTGCGAGCAATTGTTGGATCAGGCTCTATCTAACCTCGAAGTTGCCGTTAAAGAGAATGACGCCTTGGTTACCCATGATCCTCTTCCCACTGTGATGGCTGATAGCACACAGTTGGTAGGCGTCTTTCAGAATTTGATTGGAAATGCGATCAAGTTTCATGCTGACAGACAACCCCAGGTTCATGTCTCGGCCAGGCGAAAAGACAGTGAATGGGTTTTCTTTGTCAAGGATAACGGGATTGGTATCGCTTCAGAGTATACGGAGCGCATCTTTGTCATTTTTAGCCGTCTACATACGATGGCAGAGTATCCAGGCACCGGCATTGGCCTGGCAATCTGCAAAAAGGTGGTTGAGCGCCACGGAGGACACATCTGGGTTGAGTCTCATCCCGGCAAGGGATCGACATTCTTCTTCACATTGCCGGCATAGTGTACAAGTAACGACTGGACAGCGATACAAGAACGGCCTGCTCTCATAATTGGCGAAAATACCGGCTGCTCGGAGCGACTTGTCGATTTCACTTGCATAGCATTATATTAACGGTTATGGAGATGTTATTGTACTCGGGCTCAAGTGTTTCACGGAGAGTCTCATAAGGATTGTATCGTGAAACCTCAAGTGAAAGTTGGTGCGCCGGCTTTCACCAATTCGAGAGAAGGGGTGCTCTGTAATTGAATCTGCTTATCGGATTTCACATAACAGGAGATATGTTTATGGAACCGGTTTCTATTTTGCTGGTAGAAGACAATCCAGGTGATGTTCGTTTGACGACAGAGGCACTTAAGGAAGCCCATGTGCATAACAACCTGTATGTCGTTGAAGATGGTGTCAAAGCCATGGCTTATCTGAGGCGTGAAGACGACTTTGCAGATGCACTACGACCGGACGTTATTTTGCTCGATTTGAATTTGCCTAAAAAAGATGGCCGGCAGGTACTTGCAGAGATAAAAGAAGATGAGGAATTAAGGCGGATTCCGGTGGTTGTGTTGACCACATCAGAGGCTGAACAAGACATCTTGATGACCTACGACTTGCATGCGAATTGTTATATCTCCAAGCCTGTTGACCTCGATCAGTTCATCAGGGTGGTACAAGCTATAGAGGATTTTTGGCTGTGCGTTGTGAAGCTGCCACCCAAATAGCCCCTGCTTCTTCGCAGATAGGTGCCGAAGATCCAACCATACGGTAAGCTGCCAGGGATGCCATTTGTTCCCTTATAGTTGATACATCGCCTAGATTTGCGCGAAACGCTCGATGTCAAACACCAGGATGGTAGCACCACCAACGGTTACTTCTGTGTAAGCGCCCGATGTTAAAATTGCTTCACCCGGATCCAGACTGACAGGTATCAACCGTGTGCGCCGGTGACAGACTTTCTTCAAGACGGCAATCACATTATCTACCCGTTTGTCTTCAGTCGCGCATAACACCGTCGAGTTTCCCTGACGGAAGAAGCCGCCAGTCGAAGCAATCCGCGTGACGCGTTCCCCTGCCTCAGTCAGAGCACCCATCACAGCATCGACATCTATATCTTGGACTACTGCCATGACCAGCTTCATGGTCAAAAACCCATCTCACGCAAATAAAAACCGCTTACAAGAGGATTGGTCAAAACTCCCCGGTTCTCATCAGTGCATCCCATAGCTCTATACGAATTATACCGGATGATCTTTCGTGGGCATAATCTACCTGACAAAAGGATGCATTCCATGTCTGGGGCAAGGTCTTGCACTTACAGTTCGACCAGCCCCCGTCCTTCCCACATGGGTCCCTTCTCTTCTCAATACTTTGGGCTTTGCCCCAGATCAGGAATACACGCCGGCAGCATCAGGTTCGAAGTAGAAGATAAAAAGCCTATGGCGATTCTTGCATCGCCGATCTATCAACCCACAGCTGCTGTGCCAACCTCTACAGGGATAAAACCCTGTTCTTCCAGATAGCGTATGATAGATGCAGCACTTTCCTCCGGCGTCTCTTGATCCGTATGGACTGTAATTTCCGGGTTGTCTGGTGGCTCATAAGGATCGGAGATGCCGGTGAAGTTGGCAATCTCGCCGGCCATGGCCTTTGCATACATTCCTTTGACATCACGCTCGATGCAAGTATCCAGCGGGGCATCGACAAAAACCTCGATGAAGTTGGTAGTTTCGGCCCGTACCATATCACGCACCGACTGGTAGGGAGAGATAAAACAGGCAATGACACCGACGTCATTGCGCGAAAGCAGCTTGGCAACAAACGTAACCCGCTCGATATTCTTGTCACGGTCTTCCTTTGTGAACCCCAGGTCACGTGTCAGCGACTGACGGACAACATCGCCGTCTAACCGCTCGATTCGCAAGCCTCTTGCTTTGAGCTCATCTTCGATGATCCTGGCAATAGTCGTCTTGCCTGCGCCGGAAAGGCCGGTCATCCACAACGTAAAACCTTTTTGTTCGATCACTTAAAACCTCTTCTGTATGGGTTAATTGATTAGCAGATGCCGGCTATCAGCCACGTCAATTACCATATGCCAACAACCGACCATCTGACTTTTGCGGGCGGAAGTATAACGAATCCGGATGAGCCGGGCGAATCATGTATGCTAAGCGGGTGCGCGAACAACCTGTTATACTCAAAACGGTCATAAATTTACCTTTTCAAAGGTCTGAAAATTGAGGGTCAACAAACTAGAGATCTCTTGTTGGTATTCTCCA
>JAFGMS010000318.1 GCA_016927375.1 Anaerolineae bacterium | reverse complement strand
GGCAGCATGCTCAGCGCCTGCACCGCCGCGATGATATCAAGCTGGTTGGAGGTCACACCAGCCTCATAGCCGGTCACCAAATGCTCCTCACCGTCATAGCGAACTGAAGCCGCCCACATACCCTGGCCGCTCCGAGCCGATACCACCAAAAATACCTCGGCCTGGGCCGTTTCTTCCCGGGCCGCATCGGCGTAGAAAGCACGGATTTCTCGTGTTGCCAGCCGGTCAGCACGCTCGTTGTAGCGGTTGCCGGCATGTCCCTTGACCCATTCCCAGGTGATCTCGTGCTGGCCAATCAGCTCCGCCAACCGCTTCCACAGGTCGGCGTTCTGAACCTCGCCCCCTTTGCGGCGCCAGCCGCGCGCTATCCAGTCCGGCAGCCATTTGGTGATACCGCGGCGCAGATATTGGGAATCGGTAAAGAAATGAACGACACATGAAGCAGTCAGCGATTCGAGAGCACGGATGGCGGCCAGCAGCTCCATGCGGTTATTGGTCGTGTCCGGCTCGCTGCCGGAAAGCTCCTTGACGGCACCGGTTACATCATGAAGCAGCACCACACCCCAGCCGCCCGGCCCTGGGTTTGGATCGGCGCCGCCGTCGGTATAGATCGTGACACGGGGTCTCTCATCTGACATCGAATTGACTCCTGGAAGGCTGATTGATAATTGATATTGACACGCTCACCCGACGCCTCCGCTTCTCTCAAGCCTCATCCCTCATGCCTCATCCCTCAGCACTCAGCACCCGGCACTCCCAACACGTACCACTTTCTTATTGCACCGGATATAGCGGCATGTTACACTTCGAAGCATGATGAACGCAAACTTGAAGATCGCACCATCTATTCTATCGGCTGATTTTGCCCGGCTGGGAGAGAACGTTGCTGAGGCAGAAGCAGCAGGCGCCGACCTGATCCACATCGACGTGATGGATGGCCATTTCGTGCCTAACATCACGGTGGGCCCATTGGTAGTTGAGGCCGTCAGGTCCATCACGGAATTGCCATTAGCGGTGCATCTTATGATCAGCAATGCCGATCAATATCTGGATGCTTTTGCGCATGCCGGCGCCAGTTCTCTGACCGTCCACGTTGAGGCCTGCACACACATCCATCGAACCCTGCAGCGTATTCGCGAACTGGGGCTGCGTGCTGGTGCAACCCTGAACCCCGGGACGCCCATAGCCGCCCTCAGCGAAATCATCGCCGATGTCGATCTGGTGCTGGTGATGTCGGTCAATCCCGGGTTCGGCAACCAGACGTTCATCGAACGCTCGATCACGCGGATTGAGCAGGTGCGTGCGATGCTTAATCAAGAAAATCCCCAGGCTGATCTGGCCGTCGATGGGGGAATCAACGCGAACACCGCAGGCAGAGTTGTCAAGGCAGGAGCCAACATGCTCATCGCCGGGCACGCGATCTTCAAAGGGAAACATTCTGTCAGCACCGAAGTGCTTGCGCTCAGACAAGCAGCCCAGAGCATCTGACATAGAGAAAACGAAAAAGGGCCTCTACGGCCCCTTTCAGCATTAATGTTGAGCACTATTGACCTAGCGGATTACATCCTTGCTCATGGTCTTCAAGCACTTGGTACAAACCTTGATGCTAACCAGTTTGCCATCCCGGAGAATCTTGGTCTTCTGGATGTTGGGCCTGAATTTGCGCTTGGTATGTCGCTGGGAAAAACTGACGTTATTCCCTGTCATAGGCTTCTTACCGCATATCTCACAGACTGCCATAACATCACCTTTTCTTGTTAGAGGTGTTTCCATCAATACGGGGCTGAGCATACCTCAGCCGGTCAAATTTGACAAGGCATAAACTATGAGCAAGAAATCAGACGAAAACCTGGGCACTGTCCATGTAGCACCCAAAGCTGTCGCAACCATTGCCAGTCATGCGTTGCTCACCAGCTATGGCGTCGTAGGCATGGCTTCCAAGAATGCCTTCAACGAGCTGGCAGCCACACTGACCCACGATCCCCATCATGGTATTGATGTACGCCTGGAACAAGACAAAATCATCATTGATGTCTATGTCATTATGCAACATGGAACGCGCATTACGTCGGTAGCAGAAAGCGTGATCAATGCCGTGCGTTTCAATGTTGAGAAAGCCCTCGGGATTCCAGTGCAGCAGGTCAATATGTATGTGCAAGGGCTGCGTCTGATGAGCAACAGCAAGTAGGCTGAATGGCTGATGGAGGCAGCACCACCCATGTCAACACGTACAAATAAACATGCCGCCCACAAAAAGAAATCTTGTTGTGACGGACAGATATTCAAGGAATTGGTCAGAGCAGGACTGGCCTGGCTTGAACAGAACCACGAGAAGGTCAATGCACTCAACGTGTTCCCCGTACCGGATGGCGACACCGGCACCAACATGCTGTTAACTATGCGCAGCGCATGGAAAGAGATCGCGAACAGCGATGACACACATCTGGGCAGCATGGCCCAACGGGTCTATGACGGCGCACTGATGGGCGCCCGCGGCAATTCCGGCGTGATTCTTTCACAGCTGTGGCGCGGTTTTGCTCGGGGTGTTGAAGCGTATGCTAAATTGGACGCCGAGACCATGGCCAAAGGTCTAGAGGAAGCAACCCGGACTGCTTACCAAGCCGTTCAAGAACCCGTCGAGGGAACAATCCTGACCGTGGCCCGTGAAGCCTCCGAAGAAGCCACGCTGATTGCATCGCAGACCTCAGACCTGCGGGAGATTTTGGAAAAGGTCGTACAGCGCTGCAATGACTCGGTTCAACACACACCAGAACTGCTGGCCGTGCTGCGTGAAGCAGGCGTGGTAGACTCAGGAGGCATGGGACTTGCCTTTATCATGGAGGGAATGTTGAGACACCTGAATGGAGAAAGCCTGGCCTTACAAGAGCCAACTGAAAGTACATTGGCACGACACGACACACTGGCCCCTCACGATGAGTTAGGCTATGGTTATGACGTCCAGTTCCTCCTCAAAGGGGAAAGCCTGGACGTGGATCAGGTTCGCGCGGACATCGAAGCCATGGGTGACTCGACACTGGTCGTCGGTGATTCCGCCATGCTCAAGGTGCACGTCCACGTTCACAATCCCGGCGTGCCGCTAGGCTATGGCGCCGAACATGGTGTCTTGCTGGATGTGGTAGTCGAGAACATGCAGGAACAATACCAGGAGTTCGCTGCTCATGACCATGGAGACCATGGGATACACGATAAGACCTCCATCGCCCCACCCCAGATTGCTGAGGGGACGATTGCGGCCGTCACCGTCGCCCCTGGTGAAGGGCTGACACAGATCTTCTACAGTGTTGGGGCAGGACGGGTGATTTCTGGCGGGCAGACCATGAACCCCAGCACCGAGGAAATCGCCAAAGCTATCAACGCTCTACCAACAAACAAGGTCATCATGCTGCCAAACAATAAGAACATCTTGCTCTCGGCGCAACAGGCAACGCAACTGACCAACAGCAAACAGGTGTCCGTCGTTCCAACCACGAGCATCCCTCAAGGCATCGCGGCTTTGCTTGCCCTTGATCCTAATGGCGAACTTGAGGAAGTTGCTGCGAACATGAAGGCTGCCAGCGAAATGGTCGAGACTGGCGAGATCACAACAGCTACACGCAACGTCACACTGGAGGGAATAAAAATCAAAAAAGGGCAAATCATCGGCCTCCATAACGACATCTTGCGTGTAGCAGGCAACAATATCACCGAGGTTGTAGATAGTCTGTTAGAGAAAATGGGAACCGCCGACCTGGAATTGATAACATTGTACTATGGCACAAACGTCACCCGGCACGAAGCCCAAACGCTGGTAGAGCATCTACACGGGACCTACCCAGACCACGATATTGAGCTAAGAGAGGGAGGACAACCTCATTATTTTTACATCATCAGCGCAGAATAAACAGTCAACGAACAAAAGTGGCCCATCACTTTGAGGCACCGCATGCCCAATTAAAAGGCAGCAGAGGGGCTTGCAAGCAGCAGAGGTTGAGCGCTTACCGAATATCGCACAAGCATGGTTGTCGGAGGAGTTTTTGTCCAGGGTTCGGATTATCACAGATAGCACCGTTTGTTTTGAGGATGCCCACTTCGTCGAGAGCTATGGCATCACGGTTCTGCCGCTTCAACTCCAATTTGGAGATCAGATTCTAAGGGACGGCATTGATATTGGAGCAGAGGAAGTCCTTTACCGTCTTCATCACACGGACACATCACTTACCGTACTGCCCCCACCCCTTAGCGCATTCGAGGAAGCCTATCAGAAACTCAGTAAAACGACCGATCAGATCTGTGTGCTTCTACATTCCCAAAACTTGACGGAGACATACGCGCATGCCCAAACAGCTCGGGCAGGGCTGCTGGGCCGCTGCGAGATCATCGTAATCGACTCGCAAACGACATCGCTGGGTTTGGGGTACCTGGTGGAAGCTGTCGCCAAGGAGGCCAAGGCAGGCGCCTCGCTCGATGAAATTGTACACATCGCCCGTGGCGTAGTCCCACGTGTCTACGGCGTCTACTATGTCGACACACTGGACTATATCCAGAGGGCCGGGCTAATTGGTGAAACACAAGCCGTCCTGGGCGCAATGCTTACCATCAAGCCCTTGCTGACCATCGAGGACGGTAAAATGATCGTTATGGAAAAGGTGCGGACCCATTCACAGGCCATCGATAAAATGGTAGAGTTTGTTGCCGAGTTTACCCATATCGAAAGAATGGGGATCGTTCAGAACACGACACGAAGCACCGAACACACCCGGATGCTCCAAGATCGGCTGGCACTGGCTTTCTCTCGTCTCCAGTATCCTATCGTGCCATACGAACCACTCATCGCCAACATCATTGGCCCGGATGGCATGGGCATGATTGTACTGGAAGGCGAACCCGAGGAGGACGACTTGCTTGACTAGTACAGTTGGGCATAAGTTCATCGCCAGATTAAGGCAATCTTCCCAACTGTATAAAGTACTTTGCGTTGCACTTCTCGACTGG
>JAFGMS010000034.1 GCA_016927375.1 Anaerolineae bacterium | reverse complement strand
TCTTTTTGTTAAGCATTCGGCTATCAACTGTCAGCTTCGCAAATTCGCCTACTTGCCGATGTGCTCGCTCAGCACGGGTGCTCAGGAACATCGGTTCACACATGGATGGGCTTTTCATGTACGAGTGTTTTTATGCTTCGTTCCCTATTGCTTCCAGGGCCTTGATCAGCCGGTGCAGCACAGCATTGACCGGTGCTGGAACACCAAGCTGCCTGCCTTCGCCGATCACCGCCCCACAGATGGCGTCGATCTCAGTTGGAGCCCCGCGCAGGACGTCTTGCAGCATCGATGAACGATTGAGGGCTGTCAGCCGGGCCACCTCCTCAGCGCGAGCAGCCGGATCGGGAAACGGCAGTGCGATGTCTTTGGCTGCTGCTACCGCCGCGACCTCGCGGGCGGCATCCCCCATCAAGCCCCGCGCATAACCTGATTCGAGCAGCATGCCATTGGGCACGCGCAGCAGGGCTGTCAGCGGATTGATGGCGGCGTTGATCGCCAGCTTACCCCATATCAACGGATCCAGGTCTTCGATTATCTCTGTGTGCAGCCCTCCCTGTTCGAACATCATGGCAACAGCCTGGATTTGCATGGCGATGTCAGGACGTGTCGCCAGGTGCGTCACCCCCATGCCTCCTTCCCTCAGCACACCTGGGCCATCGATGGCTGCCCCCACGGTGGTTGTTCCAAGCGCCGCTCGCTCTACGCCGACCCGCCCGGCGATGACCTCCAGGTTGCCAAGGCCGTTTTGCAGGGTGATTGCCAGGCCGCCCGGTTGGAGTATCTGCGCTGCGCCTTCGGCTGCCTGAGCAGTCTGGCTCGATTTCACGAGGATGAGGGCAACATCGACTGTCTGGGACGAAAACTCATCGACCGCTTGTGTGTAGTTTTTCACTTTGAGATCGACCTGGTGCTCCTGTCCCTGCGAGGTGATAATGCGCAGAGGGTGGTGTTGCAGCCTGACGAGTTGCTCAGACCAATGGCCGATGAGCGTGACGTCAACATGAGGGGGCAGTCTCGATCCAAACAGACATCCCATTGCGCCAACGCCAAAGATGGCAATTCGCACAGACCTATCTCCTTTGTCCGGATTTGGGCATGTGAGGGGACATGTACTTTGAGGGCTCCTTGTTACGGCAAATGCCGGATCAATTGGATGAATACAACCGTACTAACGATGGCCAAGAGGGTTGGCCGAATAGAAGCCGGCTCATTTAACGCTATTCACCCATCATTTCATCATCCGCCACCTTATAGTCCGGCATCTCATCACTCATTGCTTCTTCATCCGTCACCTCGTAGTCCACCATTTCATCATCCACTTCGTCAGTGTCGTCATGGCCGGACGTTGCCATCCCTGGGGGAGCATATAGACCTAACTGCATATCAAACCACAATTTCAGCCAGATAATGTGTTGAGGATAATGTTCATAGCAATTGAAGGCTATCCATTTCCACAACGGCCACAGCGGATCGGCAGTTGTGTCTTCCCAATCGGTTACTTCCAGCTCATAAAACTCGTTAAGGCGAACCGGCGTATTCAGGTCCTCTTCGGAACAGGCGGAAACACCTTCATACAACATCTCAAAATACCAGCCAGCGTCAGCCAGGATGTCCTCTATCAACCGTTCGTGGTGCAGCCAGTAGTACCAATCGTCGCGCTGGTCTGTATCGAGCATGTCGACATCTTCAGGAGGCACAGGAATGTGCTCGCGCAACTCCGGGTAGATCTGGCTGCCAACCCAGGCTTCATAGCACATAATGTGTGCAACGATATCCTTGACCGTCCATCTTCCACCCTCCAGGGTGACTTCCAGATATTCCGGCTCAAGTTGAGATAACAGTGCATCCCAGGCTGCACGATTGATTTCCATTGATTCTAGCAGGCGATATTTTTCCATGTAATCGAACATTGCGCATGCCCCTTCAAGATATTGAGTGATTGATGATTGGGTGATTGATGATTGAAAAGCCATCATGATGATTGAAAAGCCATCATTGTGATACGTGAATAATCACCCAGACATCAATTTGTATTACCGCCCAGCACAATCTCTAAGCCCTCTGAGGCTGGGACCAAAACGGATATAGCATCAAGATGGCCAATGTAGGGAATGAGCACATCATCCGATAACTCAAGCCCTATCCGATTATACAACATCCGCTAAATGTGAGCCTTATTGAGCCGCCTGTGTTGCAGGGTGGCACACGAGAATAACGTGGTTGGTGATTTGGTCGCCTTTTTTGCCTCATATCTCGACCACGTTATTTCCGGGCCCTACCCGAACATCTGGCGTACTTTGCAAAATCGGGTGAATGGTGCAAAATACGCACAGAGTGGACCTGCCATTGATGGATATTGTGTCGGGCAGGTCGAAGGTCTATTACCCTGCACAGGGATATTATTGATGCCAACTCAACAACCTCCCAAAGACAATCTTACTGGTACAGTCTTGATAGTTGACGATAGCATAGATGCTATTGCTTCACTTGCCGATCAGCTTGAATTAGAAGGCTTCACGGCAATCCCGGTAAATGATGGCTCAACGGCTCTGGAAATCATCCGAAGCAGCCCGCCGGATCTGGTGCTGATGGATGTCATGATGCCTGGGCTCACCGGCATGGAGGTCTTGCAGGCCATCCGGGATAATCCTGCGACAGCCGAACTGCCGGTTATCCTCTTGACAGCCCTTGATGCCCCTCAAGATGTCGTGCGTGGCTTAGAACTGGGTGCGAGCGATTATGTGACCAAACCACCCCAGTTTGAAATACTGGTTGCGCGGGTGCGGACACAGCTCAAGATCAAGCGGCTTCAGGCCGACCAGCAGCGTGACTTGCGCCAATTGCAGGAATTAGATGTCCTCAAAAACAAGTTTATGCGCATCGCAGCCCATGATCTGAAGAGCCCACTTAATAACATCACACTTGGCGTGCAGATCCTGGAGCAGTATGGTGACGAACTTACACAGGTCGACCCGGATATCCAACAAATCCTTGAAACCATCGACAGTGCCACTACATTGATGATTTCTATTATCAATGGTTTCCTGGATTTTCAGGCTATCCAGGCAGGGAAGCTCACACTGGATACACAACCAATCCAGCTGAATACTATCATCAAATCGGTGCTGCAACAGTTTACACCTTATGCTGACAGGAAGGGTATTACACTGCAAGCGGAACTGGGCAAAAGAATGCCCAAGTGTATGGCCGATCCGGATCGGTTGATGCAGGTTATCAACAACCTGCTGGGCAATGCTATTAAGTTCAGCCCTAAGGGGAATGTTGTCATAATTCGAACTTGTGTTAGGGGTTCGTATCTGCGGGTCGAGATCGAGGATCATGGCCCTGGTATACCAGCAGAGGATAGACCGCTGCTGTTCCAGGAGTTTTCCATGCTCAAGAAGCAACCCGATAGTATGGAAGCAGGCTCCGGGCTGGGCTTATCTATTGCCCGTAACCTGGTTGAGTTACATGATGGGCAGATTGGTGTGGAAAGCACTGTAGGAGTTGGATCCACCTTTTGGTTCGAATTGCCTCGTAAAGGAGCAAAGAAATGACGATAAATCTGCGCCTGACATTGATCGCCGGTCTGATGTGGGGGGTGGTCGCGCTGGTGTTGGGTTTGGCAGCCCGCTTTGTAGGCAGGTTTGTGCCCTCGATAGAAGGATTGACGCTAGGTACGTATGCGGTGATGTTCGCTGGGATACACTTTGTAGCTCGCAACAAAGGCAAATTCATCGAAGATCTGGTTGGTGGGATCATTGCCGGGATCATCGCCGCGTTGTTCTTGCTGCTTCTGCAGATGATCGGGGTGGATGTTACTGTAGAGGCTGGTAATTTGGCGAATGTTCTGCTGCAGGGAGTTATAGTCGGAGCAGCAGGCGCACTGGGGATGGTTTTGATCAAGCATATCAAATCCTAGTGAAAGATCCTTTGCTATGTTTCATCCATCACATGTCACGAATTGACTATCAACTGTTCGATCCCGAAAGTGTGAAGTATAGACCGAGATATTGTGTATCATAAAAAGGGGGTTGTACATGAGTATCAATAGGCTTCCAAGCTGGCTGGTGCTGTCGCTGATGTTGGTATTGCTTATCATGGCATGCACATGTAGTGGTGCTTCTGAGGCCACTCAAGTTGTCTCGCCGGTAGCCACAGAGGAAAAACTTGAAGTAACCCAAGAAGAGCCTAGTAGTGTGGCTTTTGTATTAAGTGATGAAATCTTCATCCATTCCAGCGGTGCTTTTGCCGTCTATCTACCCGATGGTTGGGTCACCGAAGAACGTGATGATGGTATTGCGGCCAATGATCCAGATGATACGGCTGCACTCGATATATCCTTTACGAATATCGGGGTGAGTGTAGATGATGAAACTCTTGGCATCTACATCGATGCTATCGAAGCAAACTGGTTTGCTTCTTTCGAGAACTATAATGCCTATGATCCCGAGATACAGGGGGATGGTAGCATTTTGATGCCAAAAGATGTGAGTTCGGGGGGCAAGACCTGGACGATTCTTAGCTACTATTGGCAAGAAGGTACCGTTGTTTACCAGCAAGATTTCTGGGTGCTGGAAGATCTATATGATGACTATCTTGATTCTCTGCTCGCAATCGCCAACTCGATGGAGACAGATGC
The DNA here is from genome assembly GCA_016927375.1 of Anaerolineae bacterium. Classification (GTDB taxonomy): domain Bacteria; phylum Chloroflexota; class Anaerolineae; order Aggregatilineales; family UBA3940; genus JAFGMS01. The sequence continues at coordinate 1,109 of JAFGMS010000034.1, read as the reverse complement.
AGCGGCTGGAGAGGATGCATCACTATATGCCTTCCGCTATTCTTTCACCGGGCCCGACGGGTTGTTCTCGTTCGACGTGCCATACGGCCTGACTTATGTGCGTGAAGAGAGTGATGAAGATGGCATGAGGGTGATCATCGACTCATGGACCTCCCCCGATGGGCAAATGACCGTTGAAAGCCTGTTGTATGATGAGGGGGAAGAAGTCTCTAGGAGCCTGGCCGGGGCAATTGCATTGGAGCTGCTAAGACAATTCTACGCGAGCGACCTCAAAGTCATCGATGATCTGGTACAGCCTGATGGTAGTGAGCGCCTGATGTGGAACTCTGCAGAAGGCAACTATAGTGGCACGACCTTCTTTGAGACACGCGGGACCAGCTTTCTGTTTTTGACATGGTTTGCAGATGATGATCACTATGACCTGTATGAGCCGATATGGCTCGACTTGGTAGAGAGCTACGACATACCGTAACCATTACCTGATGCTAACGGATTGTATAGATTCTTTCGATCCACGGATTTCGCCAATTAAAAAGGCAGTGGAATTCGTGGATCATTTTAATTGTCTTACAGTTTTGGTCAACAGAGGGCAAGTAGCAATTCAAGGGATCAGGCTGTCATCAAAGACTATCAGAGCAAATGAGGACACTGTTCGATTGTAGTTCCAACACATCAGAAGAGGGAAAGAAGCATCATGGGAACGAGAGAAGCCATCAGGGGGTGGCCGGTTGAAGTATGTTTGGGTGTCAGGTGAGTGACCATTACCACGGAAGGCATGAGAGTAGCATGTGAGGTCAGGCAGGGGGGAGCTGTCTGTGGAGGCGAGGCAATCTGAAAGGTGCACATTCTGGGGCTTGCTTTGACGTGAAAGGCGGTCATTCCGTTCAGCGCTGCGTTGGTTTCGTTGTCATGCTCGCAGCCTGACGTAGTTCAGGCGTGTATCTGTCGTACGCGCCCGGTAGCGGACTTTCTCTCCCTTGTGGTAAACCCGGCTCTCTCTTTCGGCATGCTTGTTGGTTTTGTCCTAGCCACCCGACACCTGTTGGCCACAAGGGCGAAATTGGGGTAAGTCGCCAAAAAAAGGCTCAAAAAGGACCTCAAAGGGCAAG